>JAEZGC010000202.1 GCA_023437345.1 Actinomycetes bacterium | reverse complement strand
GCGAGCCGGTTGGCTTCCTCGTAGTAGCGGCGGAACTGCTTCTCCAGCACGCCGTAGGCGAAGCGGGCCTTCTGCTTCTCGCGAAGCTGGAGCAGGTACTCGCTCTCCTTGGTGCGGCCGCGGCCGTGCATGCCCGGGGGGTATGCGCGGCGCTCGAACGCCTTGTCGTTGCCCACCAGGTCGGTACCGAGCCGACGGGACTTCTTGGTGATGGGGCCGGTGTAACGGGCCATGGGTGCAAATCCTCTCTAGCTCGGTCTCAGACGCGACGGCGCTTCGGCGGCCGGCAACCGTTGTGCGGGACGGGGGTGACATCGGAGATCGGACCGATCTCGAGGCCTGCCGCGCCCAGCGAACGGATGGCGGTCTCCCGGCCGGAGCCGGGACCCTTCACGAAGACGTCCACGCGCTTCATGCCGTGCTCCATGGCGCGGCGTCCGGCGGCCTCAGCGGCCATGCCGGCGGCGAACGGGGTGGACTTGCGGGAGCCCTTGAAGCCGACGGTGCCGGCGGAGGCCCATGCGATGACGGCGCCCGTGGGGTCCGTGATCGTGATGATCGTGTTGTTGAACGTGCTCTTGATGTGCGCCTGGCCGGCGACGACGTTCTTCTTCTCCTTGCGGCGAAGCTTGGTCTTGGCGGCAGCCTTCTGGCTCGCCGTACGGCCTGCAGTAGCCATATGTGTTCAGTCTCTCCTGTGTCCTATGGCCGCGGTCAGCGGGCCTTCTTCTTCCCGGCGACGGCCTTCTTCTTGCCCTTGCGAGTGCGGGCGTTGGTCCGGGTGCGCTGACCACGGACCGGCAGGCCCATGCGATGACGACGGCCCTGGTAGGAGCCGATCTCGATCTTGCGACGGATGTCCGCGGCGACGCTGCGGCGCAGATCACCCTCGGTCTCGTAGTTCGCCTCGATGTGGTCACGCAGGGCGACCAGCTGCTCGTCGGTGAGTTGGTGGACACGGATGTCGCCACTGATACCAGTGGCCTTCAGGGTTTCCGCGGCACGGGTACGCCCGATGCCGAAGATGTAGGTGAGGGCGATCTCCAGCCGCTTCTCGCGCGGCAGATCAACCCCGATGAGGCGTGCCATCAGGCGGTTTACCTTTCGTTGTCGGGCCTTGGGTGACCCGCGGAGGTGTCTGGCGTGATGCGTCCCCTCGCCGCCTGGCGTGGGCCCCGGCCTCCGACCGGGGGTGGCACCGGGACGGGTCCCGGTGGTGCAATCACGTTTGGAGTGGGCCCTTCGGGCCGGGATTCAGTTGTGTGGACCCGATGGTCCGGTGCCCGCGTCCCGCGGGTCCGGCTGGGCCGGGCGGGCCGGGGTTGTCAGCCGCTTCGCGGTGACGGCTCCGTCGGCTCGGGGAAACGGACTCGCTCCCTTCGACCGCTGTCGCCTCAGCCCTGGCGCTGCTTGTGGCGCGGGTTGTCGCAGATCACCATCACGCGACCGTGCCGGCGGATCACCTTGCACTTGTCGCAGACCTTCTTGACGCTCGGCTGAACCTTCATCGAGCAACTTTCTGACTCATCGCCGGGCACGGGAATGTCCCCGGGCTCGACAGGTGGTGGTTGATATGCGGTGGCTTACCGGTGCCGGAAGACGATGCGGCCACGGCTCAGGTCGTAGGGGGACAGTTCGACGACGACCCGGTCGGCGGGGATGATGCGGATGTAGTGCTGCCGCATCTTGCCGCTGATGGTCGCCAGAACCTTGTGCCCATTGGCCAGTTCCACCCGGAACATGGCGTTGGGCAGGGCTTCGACGACGGTTCCCTCGAGTTCGAGGGCGCCTTCCTTCTTCGCCATTACTCCCTAACGTGAACGTATGTGGACGCACGCGACTGCCTGCGCAGGTCATGCAAGGGTCGAGTCTACAGCCATCGGCTCTGCTCCACCAAACCTCGCCCGGCTGCTCAGCACGGGCCGCCCGGGAGCGCGGAAACGCCCTCGACGAGCATAGCCGGGCCCCTCTTCGTGGTGCTTCCCCAGCGCTACGGTGGTTGCGACGAGGAGGAACCGTGCGCCGGATCCTGAGTACCTGGCCCTACCTGGCCGTCGTGGTGGCGGGCTACGCCGTGTTCTGGACGCTCCTGCTGAGCTGGTCGGCCTGCTCCGATGTCGAGGCGACCGGTGGCACCTGCGCCATCAGCGACATCGGGTTCAAGTCGTTGGCCGTCACCTACCAGCTTGCCGTGGTGCCGCTCGCCGGCTTCGCCACCGGTGCCGTCCTCGGCCTACGGCGCGGCTACGACGTGGTGGCTGTCGTGACAACCCTGGGGGTGTGGCTGGTGATCCCCGAACCGCTGACGGGGGAAGGCGGGGTGCTGTCGCTGTACTGGGGCAACAAGCTGTGGTTCCCGCTGGTCGCGGTCGCCGTGATCGGCCACGTCGGAATCCTGGCCGGGATCGGGGTGCGGCGGCTGGCCACCGGCCGGCGCGGCCCGGACGCCGACCAGGACGTGACCGCTGCCCAGGGTCGGTGACGTCGGAAGGAGCCGGTGATGCGGGCTGTCCAGTACTCCAGCTACGGGGGTCCGGAGGTGCTCGGCCTCGTCGAGCTGCCCGAGCCGCAGGCGGGCCCCGGCCAGGTCAGGATCCGGGTCCAGGCCGCGGGCGTGAACCCCTACGACGTCAAGCTGCGATCGGGCGGCTTCGCCGGCGGGCGGCCGCTCGCCCGGCCGGTCGTGCCGGGCCTTGAGGCCGCCGGGATCGTCGACCAGCTGGGGGCCGGCGTCACCGGGACCGCTCCGGGCGACGCAGTGTTCGGGTTCACGATCGGTGGGGCGTGCGCTGACTACGCCCTGCTCCAGGCATGGGCGCCGCAGCCGGGTGGTGACTTCTCCCCCGCGATGGCAGCCGGCCTGCCGGTGGTGGCCGAGACCGCCACCCGGGTGGTCGACCTGCTGGGGGTGGCCGGGACCGACCGGGTGCTCGTCCACGGCGCAGCGGGCGGCGTCGGCCAGGGCATCGTCCAGCTGGCAGTGCTGCGTGGCGCGCAGGTGGTGGGCACCGCCAGCCCGGCCAACCACGAGCTGCTCGCCTCCCTCGGCGCGCTGGCCACCGGGTACGGGCCCGGGATGGTCGAACGGGTCGGCCGGCTCCTGCCGGACGGGCCGACGCTGGTCGCCGATGCTGCCGGCAGCCAGCTCGACGACCTGCTGGCCCTGGCGCCGTCCCCGCAGGCGATAGTGACCATCGCTAACTTCTCCGCTGCCCAACGCGGCGTGCGGGTGACCTCCGAGCGCGGCGACGCGGCGGCGGCGCTCGCCCTGGTGGGCGGCCTGGCAGCGGCGGGCAGGTTCCGGGTGCACGTGTCCCACACCTTCGACCTGGCTGAGGCGGCCGCGGCGCACCGCCTCAGCGAGTCGCGTGGCGCCGGCGGCAAGATCGTCCTGCTCGCCTGACCGGCGGTTGGCGGCGGGCGTAGACTGGACGGTCGCTACCAACCCAGAAGGACGAACGTGGACTCTGCAGGGGCACCTTCCACCCTCGCCCGCGAGCTCGCCATCGAGCAGGCGCATGTCGATCTCGTCTACCGCCATCTGGATCTCGCCACCCGCTCGGCCCGCAGCGCGGCGCGGCACGGCCAGCGGATCTACACCTCGGACCGCGAGAGCTACGTCCGCGAGGAGGACGGCACCGCGCTGTTCGAACGCGACGCCTTCGCCTTCCAGGCGGCGCGGCGGCTTGCCGTGCTGGACGCCGAGCACGAGGGTCTCGTCTTCGGCAGGCTGGACAGCACCGAGGGCGAGAAGAGCTACATCGGCCGGATCGGGGTCCGCGACGAGGAGTACGAACCGCTGGTGATCGACTGGCGCGCGCGGGCCGCAGAGCCGTTCTACCGCGCCACCGCCGCCGAGCCGATGGGGGTGGTGCGCCGGCGGGTGCTGCGCTGCCGCAACGACAAGGTGACCGGTATCGAGGACGACCTGCTGGATGCCTCGGCGCAGCGCGACGACCTGGTGATCGTCGGCGAGGGCGCCCTGATGGCGTCGTTGAAGCGGGCACGCGGCCACCGGATGCGCGACATCGTGGCGACCATCCAGGCCGAGCAGGACGAGGCGATCCGGGCCGACCACGCGGGAGTGACGGTGATCGCCGGCGGCCCGGGCACCGGTAAGACAGTGGTCGCGCTGCATCGCGCCGCCTACCTGCTGTACTCCAACCGGCGCCGCTACGAGCGCGGCGGCATCCTCGTCATCGGCCCGAGCGCGCTGTTCATGAACTACATAGAGCGGGTGCTGCCGTCCCTGGGCGAGGACTCGGTCACGCTGCGGGCCCTTGGCCAGGTGGCCGTCGACGTCCTCGGTTTCGGCAGCGACGTCCAGGACCCTGCGGCGTCCGCCGCCGTCAAGGGCAGCCTGCGGATGGTGCGGGTGCTGCGCCGGCTGGTCGACCTGCCGCTGGTCGAGGCGGGCGCCGGCGAACCGCTGCTGCGGGTCACCGTCAAGGGCGAAGTGCTGAGCCTTGACGCCTCAGCGCTGCGACGGATCCGCCGTGACGTGCTCGCCCGGCTGAAGTCCAACGCGGGCCGCGAGGCCGCGGTCAACCAGGTGATGGCGGCGCTGCACGCCCAACTGCCCGAAGAACTGGGGATGGACCTCGCCACGATGACCGACCTGGTCAGCTCCTCGGCTTCCTACCGGATGTTCCTCAAGGCGTGGTGGCCCGACCTCGACGCGCCGTCGGTGCTGCGGCGGCTGGCCGACCCCACCGTGGTGTCGCTGGTCGCGTCCGGCATCCTCGACGCCGACGAGCAGGCCGCCCTGGCCGGGGGCCTGTCCGGTGACGGGTGGACCGTCTCCGATATTGCGCTGCTCGACGAACTGGTCGCCGTGCTCGGCCCCATCGAGGCCGACGACGCAGACGAGCCGCTGGTGTTCCTGCCGGACGGCTCGGAGGTGTCGGAGCTGGTGACCACCGCCGACCTGCTGGGTCCGGCGCGGCAGGTGGATCCGCACGACGAGCCGCACGACACCTTCGCGCACCTGCTGGTCGACGAGTCGCAGGACCTCAGCCCCATGCAGTGGCGGATGCTGCGCCGCCGCGGGGCGCACGCCAGCTGGACGATTGTCGGCGATCCTGCGCAGAGCAGCTGGCCCAACCCTGCCGAGTCCCGGCAGGCGATGGACGACCTGGCGGGCACCGGGCCACGGCGCTCGTTCCGGCTCTCGACCAACTACCGCAGCCCGGCTGAGGTGTTCGACGTCGCGGCGCCCGTGGTACAGCGCGCCTTCCCCGACGCGGACCTGCCGCGCGCGATCCGCGAGACCGGGATCCTGCCCGTCCTTGCCGAGGTCGACGACGCCGGCCTGCCCGGCTGGCTGGACCGCCAGGTCGGCACCCTGGCCCGCGAGGTGGACGGCACCATCGGGGTGATCGCCGCCCCGTCCCGGCTGGCCCGGCTGGAGTCGATGGCCGCCGACCTGCCGCAGCTCGCCGCCGCCGGTGACCGACTCACCCTGGTGTCCCCGCTGTCGGCCAAGGGCCTGGAGTACGACGCCGTGGTGGTGGTCGCCCCCGACGAGATCGTGGCCGAGTCCCCCGGCGGGGAGCGGGTGCTCTACGTCGCGCTGACCCGTCCGACCCAGCGGCTGGTGGTGGCCGACGTCGGATCGGCGCGCTGGCGCGAGGGGTTGAGCCTGCCGTTCAGGGGCGCGCTCGGGGACGACAAGGCGCGGTGACCGACCTGACCATGATGAGAGCGGTCTCAGGACCAGCAGCAGTACCAAATGAGCCGGAATTCCTGTTCTGACTAGCTTTTCCGGCTGATCGGACGCACTGTTGAGGAGCCGGAGCGGAATCCCACATACTCGCTCCGACACGGGTTACTCGTCGCGTCGCTGGCATTGCAGCCAGGCTCTCCTCCCGGGCAAGACGCGCCGTGCATCCAGCGGCAGGCACCCCGCGCCGTGGCGGGGCTGGCCGGGGTCATTCCCCCCGACCCCGGCCAGAACCCCGCCCACCCCACCGTCCCGCTACAGTCGGGACCATGCCTCGCGACCCGTTCGTGCCCGCCGGCTTCGAGCCACCGACGTCACTGGTCACCGACAGCTTCGTCCTTGAGCCGCTCGGGCCCCAGCACAACGAATCGGACCACGCCGCGTGGACGTCCAGCATCGAGCACATCCGCGAGACCCCCGGCTACCCCGACGGGGACTGGCCCCCGGTGGAGGGCATGTCGCTGCAGGACAACCTTGCCGACCTCACCCGCCACGCCGCCGACTTCGCAGCCGGGAAGGGCTTCACGTTCACTGTGCTCGACCCGGCCGACGGGAGCGTGATCGGCTGCGTGTACCTGTACCCGCCCGAACGCGGCGGCGACGTCGTTGTGCAGTCGTGGGTGAGGGCCGACCGGGCCGACCTCGACACACCGCTGGCAGACGCGGTGGCGGTCTGGCTCGCCGAGCAGTGGCCCTGGCGCCACCCCGACCGCTGCGGTCGCTGACAGGCTCGGCGGGGCGGCGGCCCTCCCCGAGCGCACGGTTGGGGGCGGCTGACCCGACTTTGGCCGGGACCCGGGCCGGCGAACCCGTTCGGTTAGGGTGTCGGGCGTGCCCGAGACCCCGCTCGCCCCGTCCACCATCGCGGACCTGCTGCGGGCCGGCACCCACCCCACCATGTCGTTCGAGTTCTTCCCGCCCAAGGACGCCGCCGGCCAGCAGCAGCTCGAGCTGGCGATCACCGATCTCGAACCGCTGCAACCCGACTTCGTCTCCATCACCTACGGCGCCACCGGCTCGACCCGCAGCCGCACCATCGACGCCACCCGCCTGGTCACCGAGCGCACCAACCTGCGCACCATGGGGCACCTGACCTGCGTCAGCCAGTCGGTGGCCGAGGTGGAGCAGGCGATCGAGGCGTACCGCGAGGTCGGGATCCGGCACATCCTCGCCGTGCGCGGCGACCCGCCCGGTGGGCCCACCGCCGCGTGGTCGGCGCACCCCGGCGGGCTGGGCAACGCGACAGATCTGGTGCGGCTGGTCAAGGCGACCGGCGACTTCTGCGTCGGGGTGGCCGCCTTCCCCGACGCCCACCCCGAGCACGCCGACTTCGACCTCGACGCCCGCGTCCTGGCCGACAAGGAACAGGCCGGCGCCGAGTTCGCCATCACTCAGCTCTTCTTCGATGCCGACGCCTACTTCCGGCTGGTCGACCGGGTCCGCAAGCTGGGCTGCCGGCTGCCGATCCTTGCCGGCATCCAGCCCGTCACCAACCTGGCCCAGATCGAGCGGTTCGCAGCCTTCTCCGGGGCCGCCCTGCCCGAGGCCGTGGTCAGCGCGTTGCACGCGGTGGCCGACGACCCGGCCGCCGTCCGGGAGGTAGGACTGAAGATCGCCACCCGGCTGTGCGACCGGCTGCTGGCCGGCGGCGCGCCCGGGCTGCACTTCTTCACCCTCAACCGGTCGACGGCCACCGCGGAGATCCTGGCGAACCTGCGCCAGATCCCGCCCCACCAGCTGCCCTGGCAGCCGTAGGCTCAGGCCATGTTCGACCCCGCGGACCCGGTTTCCGAAGCCTTCCGGACGGCGGTCGCCGACGCGATCACCGAGTTTCTCGCCGGGCAGCGCGAGGTGCTGGCCGGGATCGGCGCCGGCGCCGCGCAGCTGGCCGACCTCGCCGACAGCTTCACCGCCGGCGGCAAGCGGCTGCGGCCGGCGTTCTGCGCGTGGGGCTGGGTG
>JAEZGC010000179.1 GCA_023437345.1 Actinomycetes bacterium | reverse complement strand
GTATCCCGTACCGGGAGCTCCGCCGCCGCTGCCCGGTCCCCCGGCCCCGCCGCGACGCCGCCCGCGGCCGGCGGTGCTGGCCGTGCTGGTCGGTGCAGTGGTGCTGGTCACCGCAGGAGTCGGGCTCTGGGTACTCAGTCAGCGCTCCGACCCGGCACCGCTGCCGCCCAGCGCTCCCACCGTCCCGGTTTCCGTCGAGGGCCGAGACATCGGCAGGGCCGTCACCCTGACCGGCCCGGACGGCACCGCCACCGTCACCGCGACCGCCGCCACCTGGACGCCCGAGGGTGACCTGGCCCCCGAGGACGGCACCAGCTACCTGATCGTCGACGTGGAGGTGGTGGGCACCTCGGGCCAGGTGGCGGTCGGCGGGGTGTTCACCGTGGCGGTGGCGTCCGACGGCAGCCGGCACTCGGTGGCGTACGGGCCGGTGCTGATCCCGGCACTGGCCAGCGTCAGGCTCTCGGCGGGCGAGTCCACTGCCGGTCAGGTCGGCTACCAGCTACCGCCCGGAGCGGCGCAGATCGAGTTCCAGGACCCCGACGGCACGCTGCTGGGCACCGTCGAGGTTCCCGGTCCGTGACCGGGGTCTTCCGCACCCGGCGCTACGTCCCGGTGCCGGCCGCCGACCGTCCGCACCGCCGGCGGGCCGCCGCACGGGTCGTCGTGACCGACGGTGAGGCGGTCCTGCTGTTCGCCGACACCGACCCGGGGATCCCCGGCAGCCGCTGGTGGGTCACCCCCGGCGGTGGCGTCGATCCGGGCGAAACGCCTCGTCAGGCCGCGGTCAGGGAGCTCGCCGAGGAGACCGGGCTGCGGGTCGATCCGCAGCAGCTGTCCGGCCCGGTCGCCGTCCGCGAGGTGGTGCACGGGTACTCCGACCAGGTGCTGCACCAGGCCGAGACCTTCTTCGTCCTCGTCACGCCGCGCTTCGAGGTCGACACGGCCGGCCACACCGAGGGTGAGCAGCTCACCCTCGCCGGCCACGCGTGGCATCCACTGGCCGGGCTCGACGCACTGGCTGACCCGGTCTGGCCACGCGAGGTCGCCCGCCTGGTGGCACTGGCGTCAGCCCCCGACCAGTGGCCGGTCGACCTCGGTGAGGTGGAGGAGTCAACCGTGGCGGTCACCGACCAGACCTCCTGACTCGAGCTGCGCCGGTGCCGCCAGAACCCTGCCGGGCCGCCGGTCGCTGCCGGTGGAATAGGCTTGACCGGTGCCCTCAACCCCTACCGTGCGGCAGTCCAGCCCGCCCTCCAACGGCAAGCTCGAGCGCTTCCTGTGGCTCTCGCTCGGCGCTGCCGTGGTCATTCTCGGCATCAAGCTCGCCGCGGCTGCGCTGACCGGTTCGATAGGCATGTGGTCTGACGCCATGGAGTCGACAGTCAATGTCTTCGCAGCGGCTGTGGCGCTGTGGGCGCTGCGTCTCTCCGCCAAGCCTGCCGACCACAACCACGACTTCGGCCACGGCAAGGCCGAGTACTTCTCTGCCGCCGTCGAGGGGTCGATGATCCTGGTGGCGGCAGCCGTCATCATGATCGGCGCCGTGATCCGGCTGGTGTCGCCGGTTCCGCTGGAGCAGCTGGGCGTCGGCATGCTGCTGCTCGCAGTCGCCACCGCGCTGAACCTCGCCGTCGGGCTTCTGCTGGTACGCACCGGACGCCGGCACCGCTCCATCACGCTGGAGGCTGACGGCCACCACCTGCTCACCGACGTGTGGACCTCTGTCGGTGTGCTGGTGGCGATCGGCGTGGTCTACCTGACCGGGCTGCAGTGGCTCGACCCGGTGATCGCGCTCGTGGTGGGGGCGAACATCCTGTTCACCGGCTACAAGCTGATCCGCCGCTCGGTGGTGGGCCTGCTGGACGGCACCCTCCCGCCTGACGAGGTGGCGAAGGTCTCCGACGTGCTGGCCGAGGTGGCCCACGACCCGAGGGTCCACGTCGCGCAGCTGCGCACCCGGGAGTCCGGGCGGCAGCGCTTCGTCTACGCGACTGTCACGGTGCCGGGCGAGTGGACTGTGGACCGCAGCCACGACCTCGCCGACCTTGTGGAGCACGCCGTGGACGCCGCACTGCCGGGCACCACAACGTTCGTGCACATCGAGCCGAACCCGGTGGCGGGCTGACTCAGCCCGAGTGCCGGACTTCGGCGTCGATAAGGTTCCGCCAGGAGCGCACCAGCCCTTCGTCCACCCCGGTCTGGTACGAACCGCCGGTTCGGGCGGACCTGCCGATGTGGAAGGCCCGCACCCCCGCCCTGGCCAGCCACGGCACGTCGTCGGGACGCAGCCCGCCGCCGGCCATCATGACGTGCGCCGCCCACGGATCCGTCCTGGCTCTGCCGAGGAGTTCGTCGAGTCCGAACTCGACCCCGCGCGCCGAGCCGGCGGTCAGCACCTGGTCGAGTCGGGGAAGCGCGGCCAGCGCCCGCCAGGCGAGGTCGAGGTCGAGCACCGAGTCGAGCGCCCTGTGGAAGGTCCACGGCCACTCGCCGTCCCCGACCAGCTCGCCGACCACTTCCCGGTCGACCTCGCCCAGCCCGTTGAGGAAGCCGAGCACCATGCCGTCCGCTCCTGCACCGAGGTAGCTGGCGATCAGGCCGCGCAGCCGGACCGCCTCCCCTCCGTCGGTGGAGAACCCCTCCCGCAGCCGCACCATCACGCGCAGCTGGACGGAGGTGGCGCGGCGCACCTGGG
>JAEZGC010000156.1 GCA_023437345.1 Actinomycetes bacterium | reverse complement strand
TCCCTCACCTGGCCGAGGACCTCGTCCTCGCCGATCACCATCGAGTCCAGTCCGCTGGCGACCTCCAACAGGTGCTGGACGGCGGCCTCCCCGGGATAGACCTCGAACCGTTCGGCCAGGCCGCGGTGCTCCGCCGGAAGCCCGGACCGGATCGCTGCCAGCACGGCTGCCACCCCGGCGTGGAAGGTTGCCGACTCGACGTAGACCTCGAAGCGGTTGCAGGTGCTCAGCACTACCCGTCCCGTGATCGCGGGGGTCTCGTCGAGCGCGGCGGTCACCTGGTCGCAGGCCCGGCTCAGCCGGGCAAGGTCATCCTGTGCGACGAGGTGGTGACTGATGCCGACGGCGGAAGCTGGCACGCGAGGATCCTAACCCGGGCGGCCTGGCAACCGTTCCCCCGCCCGATCACTGGCGGAGCCTCAGGCCGGATTGCGGGTGGCGGCGGCGAGCCGGGGATCCACCAGCCGGAGCGCCCTGTCGACAGCGGACGGGGTGTCCTGCTGGCCGACCTGTCCCGCGACCACGCCGTGGACCATGTGCACCAGGAGCAGGATGTCGCCCGGTGTCCAGGCCGGGTCCGCGAGCCCGGCGGCCTGCGCCCTGGCCAACGGTTCGGCCACCAGTCGGGCCAGCCGGTCGGCGTCCAGCCTGCCGGGCAGCTGGACCCGAGCCTCGATCACCAGGTCGACGAAGGCTGTCGACTCGATGGTCAGGTCGGCCAGCCGCCGCCACACGGCATGGAAACACTCGGGTCCGGGGACGGCGGCTGCGACGCCTTCCAGCTCGTCGAAGTTGTCGGAGAACACCGCGAAGGCAAGCGCGAACCGGTCCGGGAAGTGTCGGTACAGCACCCCCTGCCCGACCCCGGCCGCCTTGGCGATGGCGCTCAGCGGGACGTGATAGCGCTGGTCAACGTGTCGAGCATGGGGGCGTTCATGCCGGTGCCCGGTCAGACCGCCTACGGCGCCTCGCAGGCGGCGGTGAAGCTGCTCACCGAGGGCCTGCACGCCGAACTGCGCGGCACCCCCGTCCGGGTCACCGTGGTGTTTCCCGGGGCGGTGGCGACCAGCATCACCACGAACAGCGGGGTCAACATCCCTGCGGTGGCCGGCGGTAGCGGCAATGCGTCGAACACGAAGGTGCTGGCTCCCTCCGTGGCCGCCGAGACCATCATCAAGGGGATGGAGAAGGGGTCCTACCGCGTCGTCGTGGGGCGTGACGCGAAGGTGATGGACTGGTTCACCCGGCTCGTTCCGGAGCGTGCGATGACCATGATCGCCGACCAGATGGCGGGGCTGTTGAGCCGCTGACCGGCAGCGGCGCGTCCGGCTTTCACCGCGCGCCGGGTTTGCGGATCGGTGTGGGAATGGCCGCGTTGCTGTGGGTCTGCTCGGTAGTCTGACGCCATGTCAGTTGACGGGGAGGACCGGCTGCTGCCGCACGAGCGCCACCTGCGCATCCTCGAACAGGCCAGGTCGCGTTCCCGGGTGGAGGTGTCGGCGCTGGCCAGGGAGTTGGAGGTCACCTCGGAGACGATCCGGCGCGACCTCACCATCCTCGAGCAGCAGGGCCAGCTGCGGCGCGTCCACGGCGGCGCCGTCCACGTCCAGCGGCTGGGGTACGAGCCGTCGGTGACCGCGCGGCGGGAACGGCAGACCGCGGAGAAGGCCCGGATCGGCCGGGCGGCCCTCGACCTGCTGCCCGACGGCGGCTCGATCCTGATCGACAGCGGCACCACCACCATGGAACTCGCCCGCCGGATCCCTACCGACCGCGCCATGTCGGTGGTCACGAACTCCCTGCCGGTCGCCGCGCTGCTGGCGGAGTGGCCGCAGGTGGAGCTGCTGATGCTCGGCGGACGGCTGCGCGAGGTCACCAAGGCGCTGGTCGGCCCGTGGCCGATGGCCGCGCTGGAGCGGCTTCACGTCGACGTCGCCTTCATCGGCGCGAACGGGATCACCCCGGAAGCCGGGCTCACCACCCCCGACCAGGCCGAGGCGCAGGTGAAGTCGGCGATGGTGGCGGCCGGCGGCCTCGTGGTGTGTCTGGCCGACCACACCAAGATCGGGCAGAGCCAGCTCTGCCGGTTCGCCGATCTCGACCAGGTCGACGTGGTCGTCACCGACAGCGGGATCGACGACCAGTTGGCCGACGAACTGGCCGCCGCCGGCCCCACGGTGGTCCGCGCCTGAATCAGGGCTCGACGGTCACCTTGATCGCCTGGCCGGTGGCCACGATCTCGAAGGCTTCGAGCGCGCGCTCCAGCGGCAGGCGCACCGTGATCAGGTCCTTCACCGGAACGAGACCGGAGGCGATGTACTCCAGCGCCTTCCTGTTATGGATCGGGGCCGAGCCGTTGGCGCCGTGGATGTGCAGCTGCCGGTAGTGGACAAGGTTCGAGTCGCAGGTGATGGTCGGGTTCGTCTTCGGCAGTCCGCCGAAGAACGAGATCCGTCCGTTGCGGGCCGCCATGGCGATTGCCTGCTCCTGGGCGATGTTGGCCGCGGTCGCGGTGATCACCACGTCGGCGCCGCGGCCGTCGGTCAGTCGCATCACCTCGGCCACCACGTCGACCTGGGAGCCGTCGATGGTGGCGTCGGGGTGGACGGCCTCGGCCGACATCTCCAGCCGTCCGGCGTTGACGTCGACCAGGAAAACCTTGCCCGCCTTGTGGACGCCGCGCGCGATCCGGGTGTGGATGCAGCCGATCGGGCCCGCGCCGAAGACCACGACGGTGTCGCCGGGCTCGATCCCGAGCAGCTCCTGGGCGTTGATCGCGCAGGCAAACGGTTCGGCGGCCGACGCCTCGTCGAAACCGACCCCGTCGGGGATGCGGTTGAGCCCGTCCACCTTCACCACCGCCTGAGGCACCACCATGTACTCGGCGAAGCCGCCGTCGTACTGGTAGCCGATCGAGGTCTGGTTGGCGCAGACCGCCATCCACCCCTTGCGGCACTCGTAGCAGTCGCCGCACGGCACCGCGGCGATCACCTGGGCGCGGTCGCCTACCGCCCAGCCGCTGACGTTCGCGCCGACCTCGGCCACCTCGCCGGCGATCTCGTGGCCCATCACCCGCGGGGGAGTCAGGTTCTGGTGGCCGTTGTGGAGGATCTTCACATCGGTGCCGCAGGTCGAGCAGTTGCGGACCCGCAGCAGGATCTCGTCGGCGGTGATCTCGGGGATCGGGGCGTCCTCGATCCGCACGTCGCCGGGGGCGTGGAAGCGCAGCACCTTCATGTCAGTTGGCCTCCGGACGCAGCACCCGGATGACCTCGTCCACCGAGGACGTGGTGCGCAGCGCCTCGGCTGCGTCGGCGTCCATCAGGACCTCGGCCAGTGCCGCGAGGATCGGAAGGTGGTCGTCTGCCGCCGAGGCGATCGGGATGCACAGCGTGACCGGGTTGCCGTCCCAGTCGACCGGCTCGGCGAACTGCAGGAAGCCGAGCGAGGGCTTGAGGACGTAGCCGCGGGACTCGTTGGTGCCGTGGGGGATCGCCACGCCCTCACCCAGGTAGGTGGAGACCTGCAGCTCGCGGGCGAACATGCCGTCGAGGTACTCGGCGGTCACCGCGCCGGCCTCCAGCAGCACCTGGCCGCACTGCCGGATGGCGTCGTCCTTGGTGGTGGGGGGCAGGCCGAGCCGTACGGAACCTGGGGCAAGGATCGAGTCGGTGGACAACGGGGATCTCCGATCTTCGGCTGGTTCGCGACCGGGTGACCCGCGTGGGGTCAGCGCCGGCGGCGAGGGTGACATCACAGAAAACCACACAATCAAACACATGTCAATGGAATACAACACGGTCGGTAAGCAAGAAGAGCGACAGGGGTGCCGCGCGCCCACACCGCGCTGCACCCCTGTCAACGCCGCCGGTCCGGGG
>JAEZGC010000149.1 GCA_023437345.1 Actinomycetes bacterium | reverse complement strand
ACCGGCCCGATCGGCCGCAGCACCCGGCGCAGGTCGGGCCGCGGCGGCGTCGCGGCAGGATCGGCGTGGTCGATGATCGCCTCCAGGTACGACCCCTCCAGCACCACGTCGGCGAACAGGCGCAACTGGCCGGTGGTGCGGGCCAGCTCCCCCGTCAGCCGCCCCTGACCCAAGGCGGTGTCGGCGTCGGCGAGCGCGACCAGCTCCTCGCGGTGGGCGTCCAGGCTGTCGGCGACCGCGCGCAGCCAGCCGGCACGTTCGGCGTCCGACGCGGCAGACACGGAGGGGAACGCCCGCTCGGCGGCGCGCGCCAGCTCGTCCACCCGCGAGGTCGAATCGGCGGTCATGGTGCTCCTTCCGGTCAGCCGCTCACCAGCAGCCAGGCCAAGGGTGTCAGGTCTGTCACGTCGCCGGCCTGGTAGCCGGCCAGGATGCGGTGCCGGGCGGCCTGCGCGGTGAACCCGGCCAGCGGCGCCTCGGGCCAGTCCTCCGGGCAGCTCTCCAGCACCCCCACCAGCTGCGCCTGCGCGGTGAACCCCAACCCGACCGGACGGCCGGGCAGCCCGGCGCCGAGCCGGTTGATCGCCGCGGCCAGCCCCGCCCGGCCAGCCGGAGTGCGGCGCCCCAGCAGCAACTCCTCCTCCAGCACCGCCGCCGGCGGCCCGTCCAGCCGCGGAACCAGCGGCCCGGTGTCCACCCCCAGCGCCGACGCGGCGAACCAGGCCAGGCTGCGAACCCGCGCCAGGCCGGGCATCGGCGACAGCGCAGCCACCTGGCGCACCGCCTCACCGGCCATCTGCCGCTCACCCTCGGCGATCGCCCGCTCGCTGCCGAAGGCGATGGCCAGCAGGTCGCCCCGCGAGGTCCAGTCGAACCGGTCCAGGGCGTCCTCGACAGCCGGACGCCGCGGCAGCCGTCCGCTCTGCAGGGCGCGGTGCACCACCACGGCGCCGGCGGAGTCCAGCGCTCCGGCGTCCAGCAGCCGCTCCGCCAACGGTCCCAGCAGGTCCGCCGCGGGAGGCGCCACCTCGAGGGTCAGCTCCGTCACGCCTCGCCGTCCATGGATCCCCACCCGGTGCCGGCCGGCCGGCGCGGTGATCCGCACCCGGTCATCAGCCTCCGGGTGCGTGACCGACACCGGGGCCGCACAATCCACCCCCAGATCGGCCAGCGGGGCCTCCCACTCGTCACCTGCCTCAAGGGTCAGTGCCTCGAACCACGACGGCAGCAGCGCGGCGGCGGCCGGCAGCCCGGGCAGCGCCACCGCCCGCAGGATCACCACCTGCCGGTCCCCCGGCGCCAGCCCGTCAGCGGTCACCGCCAGGCGCACCGTGCGGCCGTCAGCACTCTCCCCCGCACCGCGCAGCCCCGCCTGGACGGCGTGCAGCACCAGCACAGGACCCGCGCCGCTGGCCGGGAACACGGCCAGGAAGCCGTCGGCGCCACTGGGCCACAGCCAGCCGTACTGCCCCTGCGGCAGGGTCACCTCAAGCTCGAGGTCGGTCGCGGCAGCGTCCTCGGGCACGCCGACCACCCACCGCAGCTGGCAGTGCTCCCCCGCTGTGACCCGCTGGGACACCTCAAGACCACCGGCGGTCCCCTCGTGCTCGGCCGAATCCTCCTCGATCAGGACGGGAGCCAGCCCCGGGTCCGGCGACAGCGCCAGCCGGACCGGGTCGGCGGCCCCGTCCAGCCGCAGCCAGACCGCCGCGCTGTCGTCCAGCTCGGTCCGACCGCCCGACCACGCCAGGCTCACCGGCTGCGCTGGCATCGTCCACACCAATAGAGGTTCCTGGCCTCGAACTCGCGCGCCCTGACCGGTTGCCCGCACACCAGGCAGGCCATCCCGGGCCGGCGGTAGACGTACACCTCGCCACCGTGGCGGTCCACCCGCGGCGCCCGTCCGGTGGCCTCCGGGGTGTGCTCGGGCCGCACCGTGTCGATCCGGCCGCTGTCGACCGCCGGCGGCATCAGGTCGACGAAATCGCCCCAGATAAGGCCCCAGCGCCGCCGGCTCACCCGCGCACCGGGGGTCAGCGGATGCAGCCGCTGCCGGAACAGCACCTCGCACCTGAAGATGTTGCCCACCCCGGCCGCCACCCGCTGGTCCAGCAGCAGCGACGCCACCGGGCGCTGCGAGCGGCTCAGCCGCAGCCAGCCCCGCTCGGGCTCGGCGTCGGCGCGCAGCGGGTCGGGGCCGAGCGCCGCCATCACCGCGTCCCGCTCACCAGGGCTGATCAGCGAACAGGTCTGCGGGCCGCGCAGTTCGGCGACGTGCTCGTCGGTCTCGATCCGCAGCCGCAGCGTCGCCGGGTTCGCCAGCTCGCGCCACCCGTCCAGCGCCAGCTTGCCGATCAGGCCGAGATGGATGTGCACCAGCCCGGCGTCGCCGATCCCCAGGAACAGATTCTTGCCGTACGCCTCGGCGCTGTGGAACTCCCGGCCGTCCAGCAGCGCGGCCGCCCCGGCGAACCGGCCCTGCGGGCTCGACACCCGCACCGTCCGGCCCGCGAACGCGCCGAGCAGGCCGCGCGCCAGCCGGTGCGTGACGTGGCCTTCGGGCATCCGGGCTCCTTCGGAGGTGACAAGCTCGGAGTCTATGCGGCCGATCAGGGCCGACCCGGGCGTCTTTACCCCACGCTCCCGCGGTGTTGAGCGCCGTTGGCCGCGGCCGGTACCCTCGGCACGACTGCCGCCCATCCCGGTGAGGATCGCCCATGTACCCCGCAAACATCACCCGAGCCGAGGCTGAGCAACGCGCCCTGGACATCCAGACCCGCAGCTACGAGGTGCTGATCGACCTGTCCGGCCGGGTGGCCGACGCCCACGAGGACGAACCGGGCACCACCTTCGTGTCGCGCTCCAGGATCTCGTTCACCAGCGAGGACGTCGACAGCCACGTCAACCTGATCGCCGACCGGCTGATCAGCGCCACCCTGGACGGTGAGCCGCTGTCGCCGGACGCCTTCACCGACCACAAGGTGTTCTTCGCCACCGGCCCGGGCGAGCACGAGCTCGAGATCGTCGCGGTCTGCCGCTACAGCAACACCGGCGAGGGTCTCCACCGCTTCGTAGACCCGGTCGACCAGCGGGTCTACCTCTACACCCAGCTGGAGACCGCTGACGCCCGCCGGGTCTACGCCTGCTTCGAGCAGCCCGACCTGAAGGCCACCTTCCAGCTCGCCGTGATCGCCCCCGAGCACTGGACTGTGCTGTCGAACTCCCCGGCGGTCTCCCCCACCCCCGAAGGCGACGGCCTGGGCCGGTTCAGCTTCGACACCACCCCGCCGATCTCCACCTACATCACCGCCCTGGTCGCCGGCGAGTTCCACACCGTCACCGACAGCTACCCCGGTGCCGACGGCGAGATCCCGCTGTCGATCTCGTGCCGCCAGTCGCTGGTGGAGTACCTGGACGCCGACCGCATCTTCGCCACCACCAAGGGCGGGTTCGCCGTCTTCGAGGAACACTTCGGGGTGCCCTACCCGTTCGCCGACTACGCGCAGGTGTTCGTTCCCGAGTTCAACGCCGGGGCAATGGAGAACGCCGGCTGCGTGACGATCCGCGACGAGTACCTGTTCCGCTCCCGCACCACCAACGCCGCCTACGAGGGCCGCGACAACACGATCCTCCACGAACTGGCGCACATGTGGTTCGGCGACCTGGTCACCATGACCTGGTGGGACGACCTGTGGCTCAACGAGTCCTTCGCCGAATGGGCCTCCCACTTCGCCCAGGAGCGGATCCGCAGGGCCGCCGGCGGCGGTGACGACCCGTGGGCCACCTTCGCCAACTCGCGCAAGACCTGGGCCTACCGCCAGGACCAGCTGCCGTCCACCCACCCGATCGCGGCGGACATGGTCGACCTGGAAGCTGTCGAGTTGAACTTCGACGGCATCACGTACGCCAAGGGCGCCTCCGCGCTGCGCCAGCTGGTCGCCTTCGTCGGCGAGGAGGAGTTCCTCGCCGGGGTGCGGGCGTACTTCGCCGAGCACGCCTGGGGCAACACCAGGCTGGACGACCTGCTGTCGGCGCTCACCGAGTCGTCAGGACGCGACCTGTCCCGGTTCGCCGCCGACTGGCTGCAAACCTCGGGCGTAAACACGCTGCGCGCCGAGTTCGACACTGACGACGCCGGCGCCTTCACCAGGTTCGCGGTGCGGCAGACCGCCCCCGAGCAGTGGCCGACGCTGCGGCAGCACCGGCTGGCGATCGGGCTCTACCAGCTGGTCGAGGGCCGGCTGACCCGCGTCCACCGGGTCGAGACCGACATCGACGGGGAACTGACCGAGATCGCCGAGCTGGCCGGCCACCAGCAGCCCGACCTGATCCTGCTGAACGACGACGATCTCAGCTACGCCAAGATCCGGTTCGACCCGCGCTCCACGACCACCCTCGTCGAGCACATGGCCAGCCTGGACTCCGCACTGAGCCGGGCCCTGGTCTGGGGGGCGTCGTGGGATATGTGCCGCGACGCCGAACTGCCGGCGTCCGACTTCGTCGCGCTGGCGCTGGGCGGGGTGGCCGTCGAGACCGACCTCACCGCGGTGGGAGCTGTGCTCGGCCAGGTCCGGACCGCCATCGACTACTACTCACCGCGCACAGAGCGGGCTGAGCTCAACGACCACTTCGCGCTCGGCATCGCCCGGCTGCTGAAGGAGGCCGAACCCGGCTCCGACCACCAGCTCGCTTTCGCCCGGTCCCTGATCGCCGCCGCCGAGTCCGACGCCGCTGTCGAGCTGATCCAGGCCTGGCTGAGCGGTGCTGAGGCCCCTGCCGGGCTCGCGGTGGACACCGACCTGCGCTGGCTGATCATCACCCAGCTCGCCCGGCGCGGCGC
>JAEZGC010000140.1 GCA_023437345.1 Actinomycetes bacterium | reverse complement strand
CCGTCGGCGTAGTCCGCGCCGGAGGCGTAGAGCGACATCTGGAAGTTCTCGTTGTCGATCTGCACCGAGTGGAAGCTGAACTCGACGTAGCCGAACAGCGACAGGGTGCGCTCGGTGTCGCCGGTGTTGGTGAGCGTGACGTCCCACACCTCGGCGTCCTTACCGAGCGGGACGAACACCCGCTGGCTCGCCTCGATGCCGCGGTAGGCCGACTCGAACACCGAGTAGGACAGGCCGTGCCGGGTGCGGTACGTCGCCTCGGTGAGCGATCTTCCGACCGGCTGCCAGGACGCCGACCAGTAGTCGCCGTCAGCGTCGTCGCGCAGGTACAGGTAGTGGCCGGGCCGGTCCAGCGGGACCCCGTTGGGTCGGAACCTGGTCACCCGTCCCTGCTGGCTGGAGCGGTAGAAGCTGTACCCGCCGGCGTTCTGGTTGATGACAGTGCACCAGTCCTCGACGCCGAGGTAGTTGACCCACGAGGCCGGGACGTCGACCCGGTCGATGACGTACTCGAGCCGGTCGTCGTCGAAGTAGCCGTAGCGCATCTGGCGGAACTCCTAGCGGGTCAGCGGGCTGGGCGAAGGGGCGGGAGTGAGGTGTGTCCCCGTGTGCCGGGGAACCGTCCCCGTGTGCGGGGGAACCGTCCCCGTGTGCCGGGTCATGAGCCGGCGGCGAAGGCTTCGAGCCAGGCGATCAGCTCGGCGGCCTTGGCCGGGGTCTCGGCCTCGACGAACATCCGCAGCACCGGTTCGGTGCCGGAGAACCGCAGCAGCGCCCAGGCGCCACCCTCGAGGTGGAGCTTGACGCCGTCGAAGGTGTCGATCCGGGTCACCGGGTACCCGGCCACCTGCGTGGGCGCCGCGGTCGCCATCCTGCGGGGCAACTCGACGCGCAGGTCAGGGGTGGCAGCGATGCCGTGCTCGACCTGGTACAGCCGGCCGGTGATCGCGTACACGGTCTCCCGCAGCTCGCTGAGCGTCTTGCCGGTGCGGGCCAGCATCTCCACCACCAGGGCGCAGGCGAAGACGCCGTCCTTGCCCTTGATGTGGCCGCGGATCGTGAGGCCGCCGGAGCTCTCGCCGCCCATCACCGCGTCGATCTCGTCCATCCCTGCGGTGATGTGCTTGAACCCGACCGGGACCTCCCGGTGCGGCTCGCCGAACGCGTCGGCCAGCCGGTCGAGCAGGTGCGTCGTGGCGAGGTTGCGGACGACGCCGCCCCGCTCGCCGCGAACCTCGTGGAGGTACCAGTACAGGACCAGCAGCAGGTCGTCGGTGGAGATGTAGCGGCCCTGCTCGTCGATGATCGCGATCCGGTCGGCGTCGCCGTCGGTCGCCATCCCGAGGTCGACCCGCCGTCCGGCGTTGCGCACCATGTCGATCAGCGTCGACAGCCGCTCCGGGTCGGGGGCCGGCGAGCGGCCGCCGAACAGCGGGTTGTGCCGGTCGTGGATGAACTCGGCACGCACCCGGGCGTCGGAAAGGATCGTGCCCAGGGTCAGCTGGGACGTCCCGTACATGGCGTCCACCACCACCCGCAGCCGCGCCGCGCGGATCGCCGGGATGTCGATGATCCTCTCGATGGCGTCGATGTAGGGGTTGGTGAGGTCGACCTCCTCGACCAGCCCGACCGACATCGCAAGATCGAGCCCGATCGACACCACGTCGGCCTGGCGCAGCGCATTGGCCTGGGCGGTGAGCGCGTCCGTCTCCCCGGTCAGCGGCAGCGACCCGTCGGAGCGGAACAGCTTCAGCCCGTTCCACTGCGGCGGGTTGTGCGAGGCGGTGAACACCAGACCGTACTCGGTGCCGAGGTGCGGTGCGGCGAACGTCACCAGCGGGGTGGGGACGTCCTCGGTGAGCAGGTGGACGCGGACGCCGTTGCCCGCGAACACCTCGGCGGCGGCCACCACCGACTCCCGGGACAGGAAGCGCCGGTCCCCGCCGATCACCACCCCGGCCCGCTCCCGGCCCGCGATGGTGACCTGGTTGGCTATCGCCTGGCACAGCCGCCGGACGTTGTGGATGGTGAAGCCCTCTCCGATCAGCGCCCGCCAGCCGCCGGTGCCGAAGTGGATCTCGCCGGTCTCGATGGCGTGCTGCGGTGCGAACAGCCGCTTCAGAACGATGTCGGCGGCGGCCTGCAATTCCTCGTCGGTGTTGATGCCCTGCACCTCGCCGGCGTCCACCACCGTGTAGGACGCCACGGTCCCGCCGCGGCCGATCACCCGCTGCGCGAGCTCGGTCAGCCGGTGCTCCCCGCTGGCCGCCATGACGTCGAGTTCGGGGATCAGCAGCGAGTTGTCAGCGACGTAGGCCCCGACGTTGACCTCTGTGATCAGTTCGTCCTCGGCCGACTGGTCGGCCTCCTCCACGATCCCGGTGATCCGGCCGTCGTCGCCGCGGCGGATCCGTCCGTAGTCCTCGCCGTCGGGCAGGACGGCGGTGAGCAGTGAGAACTGCGCAGCCTTCAGCTTGTGCCGCCACAGCAGGCCGCGCAGCGACGCGGCCCGCAGCAGCGGGGTGTCGCCGTAGGCGATCAGGACGTCGCCGGTGAACCCGGCCAGCTGGAACCTGGCGCAGCGCACCGCGTCCCCGGTGCCGGCCTGGACGGTCTGCACCACGAAGTTCCAGCCCTCGCCGAGGTGCTCACGCACCGCTGTGTCATGCTCGGCGACGACTATCACCACGTCCCGCTTCGGCACGACGGCCGTGACATTGGCAAGGGTCTGCTCGATCACGGTGGAGCCGGCCAGGGGCTGCAGCAGCAGGTCGCGGGTGGCGGCGTCGTGGCCGGCGGCGAGCACCACGGCGCGCAGCCGGCGCCCGTTGCGGGTGGCCATCTCAGCCTCCCGCCACGAGGGTGTCGGCCCGGGCCCGGAGTTCCTTCTTGCGGCCCACCACGGCGGCGCCGATGGCGGCCACCGGAAGGGCGTCCGGCAGGTCGACGAGCCGGTCGGCCACCGACAGCCCGGCGAGGAAGGGCGAGGCTGACGCACGCCGCCGCAGTTCCTCCTGGACGCGTGGACGCAGCCAGTCGGCGGCCCGCACGATGCCGCCGCCGAGCACCACGGCAGCCGAGTCGTAGGTGACCACGACCAGCGTCAAGGTGGTGGCCAGGGCAGCGACCACCCGGTCCCGTTCGGCGGCCACCGCTGGCCGCGGATCGTCACGCAGGCCGGTCTGGTGGGTCCCCAGCGCGGCGAGCCGGCGAGCCAGGTGGGTGCCGCCGATCAGGGTCTCAAGGCAGCCGCGCTGCCCGCAGGCGCACGGCTGCCCGGCCGGGTCGACAGCCAGGTGCCCGATCTCGCCGGCGCCGTTGCGGGCGCCGCGGACCAGCCGTCCGTTGCTCACCGCGGCGGCGGCCACCCCCGTTCCGAGGTTGACGTAGACGAGGTCGCGGTGGCTCCGGCCCAGCGCCAGCCCCGCCCCAAGGGCGGTCGCCTTGACGTCGTTCTCCACCCGAACCGTCGGACGGAAGTCGCCGGCCAGCAGGCGGGTCAGGTCGGTGCGGGTGATGCCGAGGTTGACGGCGGTCTCGACCACTCCGGAGTGGTGGTCGACGAAGCCGGGGATGCCAAGGCCGATGGAGGAGTACTCGGCGGCGTCGATGCCGAGGTCGCCGGCCAGTGCGGCAGCCACCGCGATCACCGTCCGGCGCACGCCGGCGTCGGTAGGCTCGGTCGGCAGGACGCGTTCGGCGAGCACCCGGTCGGCGGCATCGAGGACCAGGCCGTGGGACTTGGTCCCGCCGATGTCGACGCCGAGGCTGAGGAACTGTCCGTCAGGAGTCTTCGCCACAACTCAGCCCTTCACCGCGCCGGCCACCAGGCCGGAGGTGAGCCTGCCCTGGACCAGCAGGAAGAAGATGATCACAGGGATCGCGACCAGCGTCGAGGAAGCCATCACCTGGCCCCAGTCGGTGGCCCGGTTCGCGCTCTGCAGGATGAACGTGCGCAGCCACAGCGGCAGCGTCATCGCATCCTCCTTCTGCAGGATCACCAGGGCGACGGTGAACTCGTTCCAGGCCTGCAGGAAGGCGTACACCCCGGACGCGACAAGGCCGGGTGCGAGCAGCGGGAAGGTGACCCTGAAGAACGCCTGGGAGCGGGTGCAGCCGTCCACCATCGCCGCCTCCTCGAGGTCGGCCGGGATGCCGGCCACGAAGCCCCGCAGCATCCAGATGGTGAAGGGGATCACTGCCGCAATGTAGACCAGCGAGACGCCGAGCACGTTGTTCAGCAGCCCGACCGTGCTCATCAGCTTGTACTGGGCGATGAACAGGCCCTCGGCGGGCAGCATCTGGATGAACAGCAGGGCCAGCACGAACGAGGTCCGGCCGCGGAACCGGAACCTGCTGATCGCCAGCGCGCCGAGGAAGGCGAACAGCAGCGCCACCGCCACCGTGAGCAGCGTGATGGCGAGACTCATCTGGAGCGCGCCGAGGAAGCGGCCGTCGGCGACCACGGCGGCGAAATTGTCCAGCGAGCCGCCGAACGGCGCGAAGCGCGGGGTGACCGACTGCAGGACGGCGTTCGGCAGCAGCGAGGAGTTCACCATCCAGTAGACCGGGAACACCCACACCAGCGCGACAAGGACGGCAAGGACGCTGAGCAGCGCCTTGCCGGGGCGGACCCGGTGACGCGGCCGGGCGGCGCGGGAGGCGGCGGCCGTCCGGGGGGCGGCGGGCGCCGGGTCGGTGGCCATCACGAGTCCTCCTTCAACAGCTGGACTACGTAGAAGGCGCTCATCGCGATGGTGAGCACGAGGACGAAGACCGACAGCGCCGACGCCATCCCGAAGTCGCTGGAGGCGACGCCCAGCCGGTAGATGTAGGTGCCGAGCAGGTCGGTGGTGGTGACCGGGGCGCCGGCGTCCTGCAGCATCCGGATCTGGGTGAACACCCGCAGGTCCCAGATCAGCTGCAGCAGCAGCACGATCATCAGCACCGGGCGGATCAGCGGCACGATGATGTGGAAGAAGCGGCGGCTGCCGGTGGCTCCGTCAAGCGCGGCGGCCTCGAGCACCTCGTCGGAGACCTGGGTGAGGCCGGCGTACACCGAGAACGCGACGAACGGCACCGACATCCACACCACTATCACCGTGGCGACGAGGTAGAAGCTGAGCGGCTCGGCGAGCCAGTTGTGGTTGGTGAAGTCGAGGCCGGCTGCGGTGAGCAGCCAGTTGACCACCCCGCGGCGCCAGTCGAAAAGCCAGGTCCACACCGTCATCGCTGCCACCACCGGCATCGCCCAGGCGACCAGCATCGCGATCTGCAGGGTGAGCCGGGCCGCCGTGCCCACCGCGCTCATCAGCAGCGCGGCCAGCACCCCGGCCACCACGGTGATGGCGGCGTTGACCAGGCAGAACGCCACCGAGCGGAGCACCACCGACCAGGTGTCGGCGGAGGTGAAGACGGTGACGTAGTTCTCCAGCCCGACGAACTCCGGCGGCTGGCCGAACTGCTGGGCCAGGCCGAACGACTGCGTGGAGGTGACGAGCTGCCAGCCCATCGGGTAGCCCAGCGAGAACAGCAGGATGGCGATCGCCGGCACGATCAGGGCGTACGGCGCTAGCCGTCCGAGCCGACGGGCACGGGTAGCTGCCGCGCGGGCGGCGAGCGCCTCGGCGGACAGGGCCGGGTCGGCCAGGCGCTGCGTGGCGGTCATGGCCTGCCTTTCTGCGGCAGCGGGGGAGGGA
>JAEZGC010000122.1 GCA_023437345.1 Actinomycetes bacterium | reverse complement strand
GTGCGGGCCGGCGTCGCGCCGTCCCCGGACGGAGGGGTGCTGGCGGTGCAGCCGGCGACCAGGACCCCTGCCAGCAGCGCGGCGTACCACCTCATGGCAGCGGCAGGTCCAGCAGCGCGTTCTCCACCACTTCCGACAGCGCGGGGTGGATCCAGTACTGCCCGCGGGCCATGGTGCGGGCGTCCAGCCCGAAGGTCATCGCCTGGGTGAGCGGCTGCAGCAGGTCGGCGGCCTCCGGCCCGATCACGTGGGCGCCGAGCAGCCGGCCGTCGTCGGGGTCGGCGAGCAGCTTGACGAAGTGATCGGTGTCGGCCATCGCCCAACCGTAGGCGACGTCGGCGTAGGCGCGGATGGCAATGACGTAGCGACGTCCGGCGGCGCGCAGCTCCTGCTCGGTGGCGCCCACCCAGGCCACCGCGGGGCCGCTGAACACCGCTTGCGGGACGAACCTGTGGTCGGTCTCCACCGGGTCGTCGGGGTGCAGCAGGTTGTGCCGCACCACCCTGGCCTCATGGTTGGCGACGTGCTTGAGCAGGTAGGGCGAGGACACGTCGCCCAGTGCCCAGATCCCGTCGGCGGTGGTCCGCCCGGTGGCGTCGACCACGACCCTGCCGTCCGGGCGCAGCTCGACGCCTGTCGCGGACAGGTTGAGCGTGTCGGCGTTCGGCACCCGGCCCAGGCCGAGCAGGACGCGCTCGCCTTCGAAGAAGTACTCGACGCCGTCGTCGTCGACGGTCCCGACTATGACACCGCCCGCGGTGGCCTCCACCGACGCCAGGGCGTGGCCGAGCCGCAGCGTGACCCGCCGGCTGAGCAGGTCGGTGAACCGCTCGGAGACCTGCTCGTCGGCGGTGCGCAGCAGCCGCTGGCCGCGGTGCACAAGGGTGACCGCCGTGCCGCAGGCGGCGAAGATGTGAGCGAACTCGGCCGCCACCGCGCCACCGCCCAGCACGACGAGGCTGCGCGGCAGCTCGGGCAGTCGCATGATGTCGTCTGAGGTGTGCACCCGGGCTGCGACCGCGGGGTCGTCCAGGCCGGGCAGCGGGGGGAGCCAGGGCCGGGAGCCGGCGGCGATCACGAACCTGTCGGCGGTGAGTTCCTCCTGGCCGACCTGCAGCCGCCGCGGGCCGGTGAAGCGCGCCTGCGCCCGGAACACCGTGACATTCGGGTGGCGCTCGCGCTGCTGCTCGGCCGTGGCCGCCTCGGCGTCCACCCGTGCCACGACCCTGGCGCGCAGGTCGGCCCAGCGCACCCTGACCCCGCTGACCTCCACTCCGAGGACGCCGGCGCGGCGGGCGGCCTCAGCGACGTCAGCCGGGTGGGTGAGCATCTTGGACGGGATGCAGCCGGCGTTGAGGCAGGTGCCGCCGAACCATGGTGCCCCGTCCACAATCGCCACTCGAACGTCCCGGAACTCCTTGCCTGCTACGGAATTCCCGCTGCCGGACCCGATCACGCACAGGTCGAAATGCTGCATGCGCCGATTGTCCCATCAGCTCGGGCCGACCCGGCGCAGCCGTGGCCGCGACGAGTCGTGGGGGGCCACCACCTGGGTGGGCAGGGGTGGTTGGGGTCAGATCCCGGCGTAGGAGTGCAGACCGTTCAGCAGCAGGTTGACGCCGACGAAGTTCCACCAGAAGCTGACCAGGCCGATCAGGGCGAGCACCGCGGCGCGGGTGCCCTTCCAGCCGGCCGTGGCTCGGGCGTGAAGGTAGGCGGCGTACACGATCCAGGTGACCAGCGACCAGGTCTCCTTCGGGTCCCAGCCCCAGAACCGTCCCCAGGCGTACTGTGCCCAGATCGCACCCGCGGCGACCGTGAAGGTCCACAGCGGGAAGGCGAAGGCG
The DNA here is from genome assembly GCA_023437345.1 of Actinomycetes bacterium. GTDB lineage: Bacteria > Actinomycetota > Actinomycetes > Propionibacteriales > Propionibacteriaceae > Propionicimonas. Next base: position 3,504 of record JAEZGC010000122.1, on the reverse strand, counting down.
TGCAGCCGGTAGCTGAGCCGGTCGAGGGTGGCTGCATCGGGCAGCCGGGCGAGCTGGCCGCTGAGCGGGCCGCGCCGCTCGGCGCGCTGGCGGACCAGGTAGAGCGCGGCGGCGATCCCGCCGATGTTGAACACGGCGCCGGCCAGCGCGGCGGCGATGATGTGGATGATGAACCAGACCGAGTGCAGCGCCGGCATCAGCGGCGAGACGTCCACGTAGAAGACGGTGACCGCCAGCCCGACGCCGACCGAGGCCAGCAGGGTGGTGGGCAGCCCGAACCCCTTCAGGCCGAAGGCCAGCGCGGCGACGAGGTAGATCACCACGGCCATCGCCATCGAGGAGGTGATGAACTCGTACATGTTGCCCCAGGGCGCGCGCTCGGCGGCGACGCCTCGCAGCACGACCCCGAGGACATGCGCGACCGCCGCGACGAGGGTGATCGCCAGCCCCACCCGCGCGAACTGTGCCTCCCGGCGCCCCGGATCGCCCGAGCCGCGGGCGGCCGCCCACTCCAGCGAGTGGAACACCAGCGCGACGAGGTACAGCACCGCCGCGGTGACCATCGCAAGGTTGGAGTAGTACGCGGTCACGCAGGCTCCTCGGGCGGTGTGACGGGTGTTGTCCGGACCGACTGGCCGGAATCCTCGGTCAGCGTACCGTCCGGCTCGCCGGGTCCGGCGCCGGCCTCCGCCCGGCTGCGCATACCTACCCCGTCGGCACCCGGACGGTCGACGCCGGCACCCTGGTCGTCGTCGGCTGCGTCGGCGGGTCGGCCGGCACCGGAGTCGACCCCGACCGCCTCAGCCAGGCCGGCAACCGCGTCCGGCAGGCCCGGCCTGCCGTCGACCCGGTCCAGACCGGCGACCTCCACCAGGGTGGGCTGCCCGGCGGAGGCGCGCAGGTAGAGCCGGCGGGGACGGACGGTGAGCGACAGCGAGAGCCCGGCGATAGCGACCAGCACTCCGGCCAGCACGAACCACCCTCCCGAGGTGGTGGAGATCTGCAGCTTGGTCCACCGGCGCAGACCGTCGAAGCTGATCGAGCCCTTGCCGTCGGGCAGGTCGTAGGACGAACCCACCTCGAGGCCGGCGCGGACCGGTTCACCGTCGGGGCGCACCAGTTGGGTCAGCCCTTCCGGGTCGAGCACGTAGATGTTCTCCGGCGCCCCGGTCTCGACCCGGGGCGGGCCGGCCCAGACGTTGACCAGCAGGCGGGGGTTCCAGGCGTCCGGGAACACCGAGCGCATCCCCTGGTCGTCGATCACCGCCGACGGCAGGAAGATCCCCTCGAACGCGAGCCGCTCCGGACGGGCGTCGGGTGCCTTGACCACGCCGTTGGAGGTGAAGTTGGGGTCGGACGGCAGGAACACCACCGGACCCGAGAAGGCGACCTGCCCGTCGCCGTCGCGCACGGTGAGCACCGGCGCGTAGCCGTGGCCGAGCAGGTGGATGTCGGTGCCGCCCACCGACAGCGGGGAGTTGACCTCGAGGACCCGCTGCTCGGCCGGGGTGTCGGGGCGGGTCACCGTGACATTGGCCCGGAACATCCGCGCCGCCCCGCGCTGCACCGGACCGGTCTCGAAGCGCACCTCGAAGGAGTCCAGCGCGACGGTGACCGGAGGCAGGGCCTCGGGACGGAACCCGATGCCGGCGGTGAACTCGTCGTACTGGGTGAGGGTGTTGGAGAAGGCCTGGCCCTCCACCACTATCGCCGTGCCGCGGTAGCTGAACACCGACCCCCACGCCAGGCCGGCCAGGACGGCGATCAGGCTGAGGTGGAACACAAGGTTCCCGGCCTCGCGCAGGTACCCCTTCTCGGCCGACAGCCCGTCAGCCTCCCTCCGGACCCGGTACCCGGCGCGCCTCAGGTGGGCGGTGCCGGCGTCCAGCACCTCGGCCCGGCCGACGGTGACCGATCCGGCCGCGTGGTCGGGAAAGCGGGACAGCCGCCGGGGCAGCACCCCTGGTTCGGCGCGCAGCGCCTCGAAGTAGACCCGGCAGCGCGGGATGATGCAGCCGATCAGCGAGACGAACAGCAGCAGGTAGACGGCGGCGAACCAGGCCGAGCCGAAGACGTCGAACAAGCCCAGGCGGTCCAGCCACGCCCCGGTGTCGGGGTTGTCGGCAAGGTACTGGGCGACGCCGAACGGGTTGGTGGGCCGCTGCGGCAGCAGCGATCCCGGGATGGCGGCAAGGCCGAGCAGCAGGAGCAGCAGCAGCGCTGTCCGCATCGAGGTGAGCGTCGCCCACCCCCAGCGCAGGGTGCCCCAGCGCAGCCCGCGGGCCCGGTTCATCAGCTGTCGGCCGGTGGGTTCGGCTTCCGGTTCGAGGTCGACGTCGGCCACCTAGATCACCACCTCGAAGGCGCTGACCCACTGTCGCACGGTCGCCATCGCGACGTCCCACCAGCCGGTGACAAGCAGCACGCCGACGATGATCATCAGCACACCGCCGGCGCGCTGGATCGCCAGGTGGTGTCGCTTCACCCAGCCGATCGGCCGGCTCATCCTGCTGAACGCCAGCCCGGCCGCGACGAACGGAAGCCCGAGCCCCAGGGCGTACACCAGGGCCAGCACCCCGCCGCGCAGCGCTGTCGCCTCATTGAGCGCGAGGTTGAGCACCACCGACAGGGCAGGGCCGATGCACGGCGTCCAGCCCAGGCCGAAGACCACCCCCAGCAGCGGGGCGGCCGCCAGGCCGATCCGCGGCACGGCGTTCAGCCGCAGCGCGCCGCGTCCCCACGGCAGCCAGCCTGCGAACAGCAGGCCGAGGGCGATGGTGAGCACCCCGACGGCGATGGTGATCGGACGCTGCCAGCCCCGCAGCATGCTGCCGAGCGAGCCCACCAGCACCCCTGAGGACACGAACACCAGGGCGAACCCGGCCACGAACAGCAGCGTGCCGGACAGCACCCGGCCGCGGCGGCGTCCGGCGGTGATGTCGGCTGCCGCCAGCCCGGTGGCGTAGGACAGGTAGCCCGGCAGAAGCGGCAGGATGCACGGGGAGAAGAAGGAGACCAGGCCGGCCAGGGCGGCCACCGGGACCGCGAGGAGCATCGAGCCGCCCACGGCTTCGCGGGCCCAGTCGGCAAGCTCGAGCGGGATCATCACTTGCCGCCGGCGATGTCGTCCACGAGCCCGAGCAGGGTCGCCTCGGTGGTGGTGCCGACCACCCGGGCGGCCACCCGTCCCTGGGCGTCGACGACGAGGGTGGAGGGGATGGCGCTGGGCGGCAGGTCGCCGGCGAAGGCGAGCAGCAGGCTGCCGTCGGGGTCGAAGATGCTGGGGAAGGTGATCCCGAAGGCGCGGACGAAGGCGCGCGGGGCGGCCGGGTCGAGGTCGCGGGTGTTCAGCCCGACGAAGACCGCCCGGTCCGCGGTGGCCTCGGCCACCGCCTGCAGCGCCGGCGCTTCGGCGCGGCACGGCTGGCACCAGGACCCCCACACGTTGTAGACGACCACCGTGCCGGCAGCCGTGGCGCTGTCCCACTCCTCGCCGTCGAGGGT
>JAEZGC010000064.1 GCA_023437345.1 Actinomycetes bacterium | reverse complement strand
CGCCGGGGAAGAGCTGGAAATCGACGCTGTCGAGAGCCTTCACGCCGGGAAACGTGATGGTTATCCCTCGCATTTCGACGACGGGCGTAGCGGCGGCGCCGGACATGTTCGGTGATCCTCCATCGATTGGGGAGCTCCGGTGGGACATCCGCGGTGGGTGGCCCACGGGAGCTGCGTCAGTCAGGCCTCACGGCCCGATCGGCGGAGTACCTCAGTACTTGCGATCCGGCAGCGCGGCCTTGGCCGCCTCGGGCGAATCGAAGGTGGTGGAGGTGACCTCGATGTAGGACGGCTGCTCCTCGCCGGCCAGGGCCTTCTTCACCGCGTCCATCAGCTGATCGCCGAACAGCGGGTTGTACTCGGCCACGAACGACAGCTTGCCGGCGGCCAGGGCCTCCATGGCGTTCTTGGTGCCGTCGATGGTGGCGATCATGACGTCCTTGCCGACGACCTTGCCGGCCTCGGTGACAGCTTCAGAGGCACCCAGGCCCATCTCGTCGTTCTGGGCGAAGACGAACTTGATGTCGGGATCCGACTTCAGGAACGTCTCGGTGACCGACTTGCCCTCGTCGACCTTCCAGTTGGCGGTCTGCGCGCCGACCTTGACCCACTCGGGGTGGCTGCCCATGACCTCGTCGAAGCCCTGGTTGCGCTCGTCGACGACGCCGACGCCCGCGGGGCCCTCGAGGGTGATGTACTTGCCGCCGTCGGGGTAGGTCTTGACCAGCCACTCGGCGATCGCCTTGGCCACGCTGACGTTGTTGGGCGCGAGCCGGGTGTCGTACAGGGTGGTGTCATCCGGCGAGATGCCGCGGTCGACCAGGATCACGGGGATCTCGGCCTCCTGGGCACGCTTGAGGGAGTCCTCCCAGCCGGTCGCCTCGGTGGCGGAGAGCAGGATGATGTCCACACCCTCGTCGACGAATGCAGTGAAGGCGTCAATCTGCGACTTCTGGTCGAGGTTTGCAGCCGGGGCGTACTTCAGTTCGTAGCCCGCCTCCTTGGTGAACGTGTCCTGCACGTTCTGCTCGTTGGCGTTGCGCCAGGCGCCCTCGGGACCGACCGCCACGAACCCGATGGTGACAGTCTCACCGGGGGCCGCGGGGCTGCTCGCCGAGGGTGCGGAAGCACAAGCGCTCAAACCCATCATCACAGCCGTAGCACCCGCTACCACGGGGGCCCAGCTACGACGGTTCCTACTCATGTCTCCTCCTTGAGATGTGGCGCCAGACACTCCTGGATCCACCCCGAGCCGCGGCGCCTGATACGGGGATGGTAGCGCTTTCATGTGAGCGGTAACAAGAGCGTCCAGAATCACTTCCGGATTGTTATCGCGCCGTTATCGGCGGATCTGCGACCCTCCGGACGGCCGCGCAACCAGGGTCCCCGGGCGCAGGTCGAGCCGGCGCAGCAGCTGGGCGTTGGCCGCGACGACGATGGTGGACAGCGACATCAGGATGGCCCCGACCTCCATCGGCAGGACGAACCCGGCCGGCGCCAGCACCCCGGCGGCCAGCGGTACGGCGGCGATGTTGTAGCCCGCCGCCCACCACAGGTTCTGCTTCATCTTGCGGTAGCCGGCGCGGGAGAGCTCGATGATCGACAGCACAGAGCGCGGGTCGTCGGAGGCAAGGATGACGTCCGCGGACGCGATGGCCACGTCAGTGCCGGCCCCGATGGCGACCCCCACATCGGCCTGGGCGAGGGCCGGCGCGTCGTTCACGCCGTCCCCGACCATCGCGACGGTCCTGCCGTCGGCCTGCAGCCCGGCGACCGTGCCGCTCTTCTCCTCCGGACGGACGCCGGCGAACACCTTGTCGATCCCGAGCTCGCTGCCGACCGCCTGCGCAACCGGTTCGGCGTCCCCGGTGAGCATCACGACGCGGACGCCGAGGGCGTGCAGCGCGTCCACCGCCGCGCGGGACTCCTGCCGCACCTCGTCGGCCAGCCCGAGGGCGCCGGCCACCTGCCCGTCGACCAGGACGTGCAGCACGGTCTGGCCGCGGTCCGACCACGCCTGCGTGTCGGGCAGTGCGGTCAGCCCGTGGTCGGCCAGCAGGTGGGGCCCGCCGACCGCCACCCTGCGACCGTCCGCCACCGCCGAGACGCCGACCGCCGTCGAGGCCTGGAAGCCCTCCGCCCGCGGGACCCGGAGCGCGCGACCGGCAGCGGCAGCCGTGATGGCCCTGGCCAGCGGGTGCTCGCTGTCGGCCTCGGCGGCTGCGGCGAGGGCGAGCAACTCGTCGTGCGCCATTCCCGTCGCGACGATGTCGTGCAGCGCCGGCTCGCCCCGGGTGAGGGTTCCGGTCTTGTCGAACAGGACGGTGTCGACAACCCGCATCCGCTCCAGGGCTGCCCTGTCCTTCACCAGGACGCCGGCCCGGGCTGCGCGCTCGGTTGAGATCGAGACCACCAGCGGGATCGCCAGGCCTAGGGCGTGGGGGCAGGCGATCACCAGCACGGTGATCGCGCGGACGACGCCGGCTTCGGGGGTGCCGACCACGGTCCACACGACAGCCGTGATGACTGCGGCGACGGCGGCGAACCAGAACAGCCAGCCGGCGGCCCGGTCGGCCAGCAGCTGGGCGCGGGTGGTCGACGACTGCGCCTGCACAACCAGACGCTGGATGCCCGCCAGCACTGTCGAGTCGCCGACCGCGTCGACCCGGACGCGGAGCGCACTGTCGGTCGACACCGTGCCCGCCACGACGCGGTCGCCGACCTGGCGTCGGACGGGGCGGGACTCGCCGGTGATCATCGACTCATCGACGTCGGCGGCGCCGTCGACCACCTCGCCGTCGGCGGGAACCCGGCCGCCGGGCCGCACCACGACGACGTCCCCCAGCCCCAGCGAGGACGGCGGCACGGTGACCACGGTGTCGCCCTCAACCTTTTCGGCCTCGTCGGGCAGCAGCGCCGCAAGCGAGTCCAGGGCCGACGACGTCCGGGCCAGGGAACGCATCTCCAGCCAGTGGCCCAGCAGCATGATCGCCACCAGGAGCGCCAGCTCCCACCAGAACTCGAGCTCGTGGGAGAGCAGGCCGAGCGTGGCGCCCCAGGACGCGAGGAAGGCGACGGTGATCGCCATGCCGATCAACAGCATCATGCCGGGCTTGCGGCGGCGGACCTCGGCGACCGCGCCGGTCAAGAACGGCCGGCCGCCCCACAGGTAGATGACCGTGCCGAGCACCGGCGCGACCCACCGGATGCCCCCGACGTCGGGGAGTCGGTAGCCGACCAGGTTGGCGAACATCGCGCTGGTCGCGACGGTCGGGATCGCCAGCGCAAGCGTGATCCAGAACATCCGCCGAAACATCGCGGCGTGGTCGCCGTGACCACCCGGATGGCGTCCGTGGCCCTTGTGGGCGGCTGGCTGGTCGTGCGCGGCGTGCTCCGCGCCGCCGGAACCGCCGTGGTGGGCGGGCTGCTGCGGCTGCGCTCCCGCCCCGTGGCCGTGGTCGCCGTGCTCGGCGGGGGCGACGTCGTGGTGGCGGTGGCCGGGGCCGGGCTCGTGGTCGACCGCCGGTCCGTGGACGTGCTGTCCCTCGCTCATGACGCCTCCTCCGGACGATACCCCCTGGGGGTATTCATGCCGGGGTCAACCGCTACTGTCCGGCTCGTATTCCCGAAGCCCCTCCTGCTGGGCGGCGTCGGCGGCACCTGCCTGCGGCGTGCGGGCCTCGAGCCGCAGCAGAACGCGGTGGACGGTGATCAGCAGCGCCAGCCACGCCAGCCCGAAGAGCCATCCGAACACGACGTCGGTGAACCAGTGGTGGCCAAGGTAAACCCGGCTCAGCCCCATCGCTATCGCCCACAGGGCGCCGAGAATCGGGAAGAGGACGCGCACCCAGGCCTTCTCCGACAGCCACCACGCCAGATAGGCAAGCATGAGCGCGATCACCGTGCTGTTGAGGGTGTGCCCGGAAGGGAAGGACGGCGCGTACTCGTACGGTGCCACCGCCAGCTCCAGCGGCGGGCGGGCCCGTCCGACCACCGTCTTGCCGACGGCGGTGAACAGCAGCGACCCGGCGGCGGCGATCCCCATCAGGGTCAGGATCGAGCGGCGCCGCCAGTGCGCGAACATGGCGGCTGTGATGGTGACGGCGGTGAACGCCATCAGCACCGTCCCGCCCTGGTCGGTGAACGCGGTCACCCACCGCTCCCCGGCGGGGCTGCGCAGCGAGCGGGCGAAGTCGAGGACCGGCTGGTCGAGACCGCTGATCCCGTCCTCGTCCGCCACCGCCTCGTAGACGTTGGCGCTGGCGAACAGCAGCACCGCGAACACCACCGCGCCGACGGCGCCGCTGATCAGCAGTGCTGTATTCGCCCCCGCGTAGGCGAGGACGGCGCGCAGCGCCCTCGCCGGCGCGCGCGTCGGTGAGCTCATCGGGGGCGGCTCCTTTCGTCTCAGGTGCCCGGCCCGTACCCACTCCCGATGCTCGCCATGCGCCAGAACAACCGGGGACAGCCGCACCGACCGGAGGCCGGCGGTCCCGGCCCCCGCTTCCGCGGCCACGATCCGGGGTACAGCCGTGCTGAGATGAGGAGGTCCGACGTGACGCAATCGAGCAAGGCAGGCGGATCGGTGGGGGGCACAGGGCTGCGTTCGGCCGCCGCCATCACAGACCATCCCGCAGTGCGCGCCGGGGCGCGCGCAGGTCACGCGGTCAACGGCGTGCTGCAGCTGCTGATCGCTTGGCTGGGCGTCCAGGTGGCGCTGGGCAGTGGCGGCGCCGATGCCGACCCGTCCGGGGCGATGGCCCTCGTGGCTGATTCGCCGGTCGGGTTCGTCCTGCTGGTGGCCATCGTGGTGGCCTTCGCGCTGCTGGCGATCTGGCAGGTGGGTGAGGCGGTGCGCGCCAGCGAGCTCGGCGACCGCCTCAAGTCCGCCGGCAAGGCTGTGGTCTACCTCGCACTCGCCTGGTCGGGCACCTCGTTCCTGATGGGCTCGGGCAGTTCGGGGGACTCGCAGGCCAAGGACGCGACCAGGACCCTGATGGATCTTCCGCTGGGACCGGCGCTGGTCGTGGTCGCCGGGGTCGGCGTCGCCGGCGTCGGCGGGTACCACATCTACAAGGGCTGGACCGAGAAGTTCCGCGAGGACCTGGCCGGCTCGCCGACCCGCTTCACCATGATCGCCGGAAAGGCGGGCTACATCGCCCGCGGTGTCGCACTGATCGCGGTCGGCATCGGGCTCGTGACGGCCGGACTGACCCACGACCCGGCGAAGTCGCAGGGGCTGGACGGCGCGCTCAAGGGCCTCCTCGAGCTGCCGCTGGGACCTGCCCTGGTGCTGCTGGTGGCGGCCGGCTTCGCGGCTTTCGGCTTCTACTGCTTCAGTCGCGCTCGTCGGGCCCGGGTCTAGCTGTTGCGCCGACCACCTCCGAGGGTGGCCGACGACGCAGGAACCACCACGCGATGAGTGAGCACGCGACACCGTTCACGACGCCCCACACCACGTCGGTGACGTGATGCATGCCGAGGTAGACCCTCGACCAGCCGAGTACCGCCACAAAGGCGGCCACCGTCGTGACCACCGCAGCCCGCCACGCCCGACTCTCCACCAACAGGAAGAAGACGAGGACGAGGACGAGCAGCTGCGCGGTGGTCGCGCCGACATGGCCGCTGGGGAAGCTGGCGGTCGGCTGGCCGACGTCGAGCCGTTCCACCTCGGGTCGGGGCCTGGCGACCAGGGTCGAGGTGGTGAAGTGCACGACAACGTGCAGGGCGAGGGCGACCGCCGGCAGCGCACTCAGCCACCACCGCCGGGTCAGGAACCACACCAGCGCCACCGAGGCGACGCACAGCACCGCATTGCCGATCACCGATCCGATCGCTGACGCGGCCAGCGCCAGGGCGTCGAGGCCGGGGGTCCGACCGGCCTGGATCATGACGCTGATCCGGTCCTCGCCCAGCGACAGTCCGATCGGCCCGGAGAGCAGCCCGCCGATAGCGACACCCACGACGAACAGCGCCAGCGCCGCCGGCGCCGCCCGCGCGGCCAGCGCGCGGCCGAAGGCACCCGGCGTCAGGGCTTCGGCATCGTGCAGGCGGCCCAGCGTCATCGGACCACCGCGTCGCCGCCATCCGGCACCCGCACCAGGAGCGCGCCGGGCAGCACCCGGGTGGCCATCCGGCGCCGCGCACCGACGGCGTCGCCGTCCAGTTGGGCAAGGATCGGACGCTCTGTGACGATTCCCACCCGGTCGGACGTGAACCGGCGCAGGTTGCGCCGATCGCCGTGCCGCCTGGCGAGCACGTCGCGCAGCACTGCGAGCCACCCGACGATGCCCCGCGGCGCCACCAGGACCGCGTCCAGCCGGCCGTCGTCGATCCGGGCGTCCGGCATCAGCTCGAGCCCTGCGGTCAGCTCGCCACAATTCCCGACCACGACCATCCGGGCGCGGCGGCTCCGCTCCTGGTGGTCACCGGCGGAGAGCCGGACGGAGAAGCCCCTGTCGAACAGCGCCCGCACCCCCGACAGCACATAGGCCGGCCAGCCGACGACTGCCTTGATCCGCTCGTCAGCGTCTCCCATCATCCGGCCGTCCATCCCCATCCCTGCCATCACGAGGAAGACCTGCTCGGGCTCGTCGTCCCAGGCCACCGCACCGACGTCGACCGCCGTGGTGCTGCCGTCCAGGACGACCGCCATCGCTGCCGCCAGGTCGTCCACCGGGACCGACAGGTTGCGGGCGAGTAGGTTGCCGGTGCCGCCGGGCAGCAGCCCGAGCGGGACGCCGCTGCCGACCAGCCCGCTCGCCACGCTGCGCGTCGTGCCGTCGCCGCCCAGGGAGCAGACCACGGTCGCGCCGTCGCTCACCGCCTGCCTGGCCTGGCCCTCGCCCGGATCCTCGGGGGTGGTCTCGATCCACGACACCTCACCCCAGCCGGCCTGCGAGGCCAGGCTCGAGACCTCCGCCTTGACGTCGTCCAGGTCCGCGATCCGGACCGGGTTCACGACCACCGCGAGCCGTCCCGGACTCTGCGGACCGGCTACGGTCCCCGACTCCTCCGCTGTCACAGCGCTGCCAGCCGACATAGCAATCCCCTCAGGTGCCGTGCACCGCTCAGCTCAGGTGAAGGCCCGGCGTGACCGCCGTCCGGCTGGGTCAGTACCCGCCACACAGGTCGCTGCAACGTCCGCAGGAGGGGACGCGGCGTCCGAAACCAGGCCGAGCTGAGGAATGGGACCCGACGCGGTCGGTATGGCGACCGGTGACAAGGTCGAAGACTGGAGCGGATGACGGGAATCGAACCCGCACTGTCAGCTTGGGAAGCTGATGTTCTGCCATTGAACTACATCCGCGAAGGCCCACACCGTGGACCGTCCACGCAGTTTAGCCCGACCGACGCACTGCGTGCACACCGGCGACGACGGTACCCGGCACCGGCGTCGGGGATCACCCCGAACCATCCCCAGACCCTGCGCGCGCGGGTGGCCCGAGCCGTGCGGCGGGGCGTAGCGTCGGCGCCATGACTGCTTCTCCCTCCGAGCCCACCGACGTCGGGCCGGCCGTCGGCGGCGACGTCCCCGCCACCGACCTCGACCGTGACCACGTCGTCGTGCTGCTCACCGAGGCCACCAACGAGGGCCTGCTGCCGGCCCACGAACGAGACCGCCGGATCGGGCTCGCGCGGGTGGCGGAGACCTTCGACGACCTGGTGCCGCTCACCCGCGACCTGGTGGGCACCGAAGGTCCGCTGGTCCGTCCCGCGCCGCTGGTCCACGCCGCCCCCCGCATCGACACCACCAACGCCACCGAGGCCGCCGACCAGGTGATCGCCGTCTTCTCCGGCACCACCCGCGCTGGCCACTGGCGGGTGCACCGCAACACCTCGGCGATGGCCGTCTTCGGCGGCGTCGAACTGAACACCACCGAGGCGGTCTTCGAGGCCCGCGAGATCACCATCAACTGCTTCGCCCTGTTCGGCGGGATCGACGTCAAGGTGCCCGAAGGCGTCGATGTGCGCAACCATGTGGCAGGCATCTTCGGCGGCGTCGACGTCAAGGTGTCCCCGCCCCAGCCGGGCGCCCCGGTCGTCACGCTCAAGGGCGTCGCGATGTTCGGCGGCGTCGAAGTCCGCAACCCCAAGACCAAGCGGCGCGGACGCGGCTGACCCCGTCCCGGCGAGCGGCCCGGCCGACCCCGCCCGGCATAGGCTGACCTCATGGACGACCTCTTCGCCCCACCCTCGGGATCGTGGCAACGACTCGCGCCGCGCGCCGCCAACGCCCGCGCCGTCGATACGGCGATCGGCAACCTGCTGTGGGTGGTGCCGGGAACCGTGGCGTCCTGGCTGCTGCTGCCCGACTGGGCGCCCTGGCTGGTCGGCGGGGTCGGCCTGGTGTGGCTGATCTACATCACCGTTCGCGCCTGGCGGTGGGCGCGCGCCTTCGGCTACGCCGAGCGGGACCACGACCTGCTGATCAGCACCGGGCTGTGGAGCCGCAAGCTGGTCGCCATCCCGTACAGCCGCATGCA
>JAEZGC010000056.1 GCA_023437345.1 Actinomycetes bacterium | reverse complement strand
GTCCCCGTGTGCGGGGGTGCTGTGCCAGGGAACCGTCCCCGTGCGCGGACCGGTGTGCGGCGGATGCGTCGCTCAGCGGGGTTCGTCCACCAACTCGTACTGGGGCTCGTCGGGGACGGGGGTGCGGGGCCACTCCCAGTTGTTGCGACGCAGCAGGTGCAGGCCCGCGACGCCCACGGCGATGAAGCAGGCGATCGACCCGATAGCTATGGTCCAGCGCGGGCCCCAGGCGTCACCGACCCAGCCCAGCAGGGGTGAACCGATCGGCGTCCCGCCGAGGAAGACCGCGCTGTACAGCGCCATCACCCGGCCGCGCATCGCCGGTTCGACCGCCAGCTGCACCGACGCGTTCGCGGCAGTCATCATGGTCAGCGCGAGCAGGCCGGTGGGCATCAGCAGCACCACATAGCTGACGTAGTCCGGCGCCAGAGCGAGCACTCCGGTCACCACCGCGAAGCCGAGCAGCGCGCCGAGGATCAACCGCAGCCGCGGCATGGTGCGCCGGGCCGCGATCAGCCCGGCAGCCAGCGAGCCGATCGCCATGATCGACCCCATCAGGCCGAACTGTTCCGGCCCCACGTCGAACACCGCGGTCGCCATGAGCGAGTTGGTGAGCTGGAAGTTCAGCCCGAAGGTGCCCAGCATGAACACCACGAACAGCACCACCATGATCTCGGGACGCTGCCGGATGTAGTGCATCCCGTCGCGGATGGCGCCCTTGCCGCGGGTGGTCGGCGCCGGGGTCAGCTCGGCCGCCCGCATCGCCAGCAGCGCCGCGATCACCGCCAGGAAGCTGGCCGCGTTGAGCGCCAGCGCAATCCCGACCCCCCACCAGGCGATAGTCAGGCCGGCCACCGCGGGGCCGATCAGCCGGGCGGCGTGGAAGGAGGTGGTGTTGAGCCCCACCGAGTTGGCGATCAGCCGGCGGGGCACCATCTCGGGAGCGAAGGCCTGCCGGGCCGGGCCGTCGAAGGCGGCGGCGACGCCCTGCAGCGTCGCGAGCAGGTAGACCTGCCACAGCGTGATGGTGCCGGCCAGGACGAGGCCGGCCAGGACGAAGCCGGTGATGGTCATCGCCAGCTGGGTGAACAGCAGCACGCGGCGCTTGTCGAACCGGTCGGCGACGGTGCCCGCCCACGGCGCAAGGACGGCGGTGGGCAGGAACTGCAGCCCGGTGACGATGCCGAGCGCGACAGCCGAGTTGTCGGTCAGCATCGTCAGGACGAGCCAGTCCTGGGCGACCCGCGCCATCCAGGTGCCGATATTGGAGACGAAGCCGCCGGCCCAGAAGAGCCGGTAGTTGCGCACCCCGAAGGACGCGAACATGCCCACCCGCTCGGCAGCGAGCGTTGCGGTCATGCGAGCACCCTGCGGCGCAGCAGGTCCACTGCCTGGTGCAGCACGTCGAGTTCGTCGGCGTCGAGGTCCTTGAGCTTGCCGTACATCCAGTCGTCGCGTGCCCGGGCCACGCGCTGCAGCACCGCTCGGCCGGCGTCGGTGAGGCTCAGCACCTTGCAGCGACCGTCGGTGGGGTGGTCGGTGCGGGCGATCAGGCCGGCCTCGGCTAGCGCATTGGCGGTGCGGGTCAGGCTGGGCGCGCTGATCTGTTCGAGGTCGGCCAGCTCGCCCGGCGTCCGGGGGCCGGCGGTCAGCTTGCTCAGCACGCTGACCTGGTGCGGCGGGATCTCCGCGTTCGGCTCGAACCGGACGCGGCGGCTCACCTGCTGGCAGGCGATCCGCAGTTCGTTGGCGAGGTTGGCACGGGCGATGGTCACGTATCCTTAGCTTAGCTCATTAGTTCGGCTAAACAAGTCGGTCACCAGGCGGCCAGCCAGCTCCCGATCGCGGGGTCGTCCAGCCGGGGCACCACCCAGTCGGCGACCAGTACGTCGCTGGCGGCCGGGACGCCGACCGTCGCGAGCCCGGCTGCCCGGGCGGCCGCCAGCCCGGTATCGGAGTCCTCGAAGGCTACCGACCCGGCCGGGTCGGCGCCGAGCCGGTGGCAGGCGGCGAGGTAGGGATCCGGCGCCGGTTTGGGACTGGTGACGTCGTCGGCGGTCACCACCGCGTCGAACTGCCCACTCAGCCCGGCGCGGTCCAGCGAGAAGGCGACCACCGGGCGCGGCGAATTGCTCGCCACCGCCACCGGCACCCCCCTGGCCCGCAGGCCCGCCACCAGGTCGACGGCTCCCGGCAGCGCCACCGCCGCCGCCGCCAGCCGTCCGTGCACGGCGGCGAGCAGTTCGTCGTACAGGGCGTCGACCCGTCCCGGTTCGGCGAACCGGTCCGCCATGATCGCGGCCGAGTCCCGCACACTGACCCCGAGGAACAGCGCCCGCTCCGCCTCGCCGTAGGGCAGGCCGCGGCGGGTGAACAGCTCTGCCTCGGCCTGCGACCAGCTCGGCTCGGTGTCGACGAGCAGACCGTCGCAGTCGAACACCACCGCCGCCGGACGCACCCCCAGCCGCGCCGGCCACGATCCCGTCACGGTGCGCCGCCCGGACGCCGGCGCCACCAGTCGAGCAGCTCCTCGCGGGCCCGGTCCTGGCCCAGCGGCCCGTCATCGATCCGCTTCTCCAGCAGGTACCGGTACGCCTCCCCGACCACCGGGCCCGGGCCGATCCCGAGCAGCTCCATGATCTGCGCGCCATCAAGGTCGGGGCGCATCGCGGCCAGTTCCTCCTGCTCGGCCAGCGCCTCGATCCGCCACTCCAGCTCCTCGTAGGTGCGCTGCAGCGCGGCTGCCTTGCGGGCGTTGCGGGTGGTGCAGTCCGAGCGGGTCAGGATGTGCAGCCGCTCCAGCTGGTCACCGGCGTCGCGGACGTAGCGCCGCACCGCGGAATCGGTCCAGTTGCCCTCGCCGTAGCCGTGGAACCGCAGGTGCAGCTCGACCAGCCGGCTGACCGCCTTGATCTGCTCGGTAGGGAACCGAAGTTCCTGCATCCGCTTGCGGACCAGCTTGGCGCCGACCACGTCGTGGTGGTGGAAGCTGACCTTGCCGCCCGGCTCGAACCGGCGGGTGGCCGGCTTGCCGATGTCGTGCAGCAGGGCGGCCAACCGGTTGACGATGTCTGGGGCATGCCCGCGCTGCCGCTCCAGCGCTATCGCCTGGTCCAGGACGGTCAGCGAGTGCTGGTACACGTCCTTGTGCCGGTTGTGCTCGTCCCGCTCCATCTGCAGCGCCGGCAGCTCCGGCAGCACTATCGCTGCGATCCCGGTCTCCACCAGCAGGTCCAGCCCCGCGCGCGGGTCGTCGGTCAGCAGCAGCTTCACCAGCTCATCGCGGATCCGTTCGGCTGACACGATCGCCAGCCGGGACGCCATCTGCGCCATCGCCGCAACGACCTCGGGGTCGGGACTGAACCCGAGTTGGGACGCGAACCGGGCGGCCCGCATCATCCGCAGCGGGTCGTCGGAGAAGGACAGCTCGGCGGCCGCCGGCGTCCGGATCCGTCCGTCGGCCAGGTCGGCAAGGCCGCCGAACGGGTCGAGCAGCTCACCGGTCGGCATCGACACCGCCATCGCGTTCACCGTGAAGTCGCGCCGCACCAGGTCGCCGCCCAGGTGGTCACCGAACACGACCTCGGGCTTGCGGGAGTGGTCGGCGTAGTTGTCGGCGCGGAAGGTGGTGATCTCGACCAGCCAGCTGGTGCCGTCGGGGTCGTTCAGTTGGCAGGCGATGGTGCCGAACGCGCGCCCGACATCCCACGTGGTGCCGGTGACCTTGCGTGCCAGCCGCTCGATGTCGTCGGGCCGGGCTGACGTGGTGAGGTCGAGGTCGCCGGACAGCCGACCCAGCAGGGCGTCTCGGACCGAGCCGCCGACCAGGTACAGCTCCTCCCCGGCCTGCTCGAAGAGGCCGGCCAGGCGGGCCATCGTGGGGCTCCCGGTGCGGACGGCCTCCAGGGCGGCACGCTGGGTTGCGGTCAGGTCGGGCACGACGGCTGAGTCTACCGTGGCGGTCGGCGGCCGGTCAGCGCAGCAGGTACGGCTCCAGCGCGGCAGCGACGGCGCCGGCGAAGTCGTCGGCGGTGCCCCAGTCGAAGCTGAGCAGCGCGCCCTGGCCGCCTCCGGAACCGGTGTAGCCGACCCAGGTCTGACCGTTCACGTTCTCCAGCACCACGCTCAGGCTGGCCCGGCTCGAGTTGCGCATGTAGTACTTCTCGAAGACCAGAAGGACCACCTCGCGGCCCTCCGGCGACCGGTTGGCGTACTCGCCGACGCACTCGACGCTGGTGCCGGACGCCTCGACGCGGGCCTTGACCACCTGCGCCGCCTCGGTCGGGCTGATCCCGACGGTGCTCGTGTACATGCCACCTCCCTGACGGGCGCCATGATGCCACGCCGGGGTTCGGGCCCGTGGCCACCACCCCCGCGACCCCGTCGCCGGGCCCGCGCGGCCCGGTCGGGCCGGTGGTTCGGTGCCCTCCCGCGCCGCGCCGCCCCCCTACGATGGAGCGGTGAGACGGACGCGCGGGGGCTTGCGGCGCGCCGTCGCGGCAGTCATCGGCGTGCTGGTCACCGGGGTCGCGACGGTCGCAGCCCCGCCGACCGCTGTCGCTGCGCCGACCGTCTCCCTCGAGATCACCTCGGTCAGCGTGAGCGGCTCGGCACCGTCCGACACCGTGGAGATCCGGGGCCGGGTGACCAACCCTGCCGGGTCGCTGGTGTACGGCGTCCGGATCGCCATGTGGCGCTCCCGGGACCCGATCGACGACCTGGCCGCGCTGCGCCGGATCGCCACCGCCCCGCCGTGGGGGGTCATCCTGCCGGGCGGCTACGCCAAGATCACCGAGCAGTCCGAGGCCTTCGCGCCGGGCGCGACCGCCGAGTTCGTGCTGACCGCCAGCCTCGATGACCTCGGTTTCGACTCCCCCGGACGCGCCTACGCCGCCGGCGTGCGCGCCCTCGGCACCGCCGACGGAGGCACCGCCTTCGGGAACGTGGGGCAGACCCAGACGGTGGTCGCCGTCCCGGGCGACCAGCCGGTACCGGTCACCCGGCTTGTGGTGTTCAGCGCGCCGCCGACCAAGCTGACCCCCGGGGTGTTCCGCAACGAGGACCTCCTCACCCAGCTCCGCGGCCGGCTCGGCACCCTGCTGACTGCCGCCGGGCAGCCCGGCATGTCGTGGCTGATCGACCCCGCGCTGTTCGACGAGATCACCGACCTGGCCAACGGCTACCTGGTCCGCCGCGACGGCGAGCTCGTCGCCGGCACCGGGCAGCAGCTCGCCGCCGACTGGCTGCGTCGCTTCCTCGAGCTCGACCCGGACGCGGGCGCCCGCACCCTGTTCGCGATGCCGGACCTCACCGGGGCGGCCCTGGCCGGCGACGCCGACGTCCTGGCGCGCTCGTTCACCGCGACGGCCAGGGTGACCCGCCTGAACCGGCTGCCGCTGGTACTGGTCCCGACCGGAGGCGGCCACTCGGCCGAACTCGACCAGTACCTGGCCACCAGCGCGGCCGCCGGTCTGCTCGCCACGAACCTGCTGACCGCCGGCGCCTGGCAGTCCACCCCGCAGGGCCGCCCGATCCTCGCCGCGGTGACCGATCCCGCTCCCGCGCCGGGCAGCCTGGCCGCCACCCAGTCAGCGGTGGCCGAGGCCCTGGTCGCCGGGGCAGCGGGCCAGTTGCGGATCATCGACGACCCGGCCGATCTCGCCACCGACGCCGCCACCACCACCGACTGGATGGTTCCGCGGCCGCTTGACGAACTGTTGACCAGCCCGCCGTCGGGGACCGCAGAGTTCAGCCCGGTCGCTCCCGCCACCCTGACCGCCGCCCAGTTCGACCAGGTCGCCGACCTCGAGCAGCACTTCGCCGCCTACGCCCAGCTCGTCCCCGACTCCACGCTCCCCGGGGAGGCGGCCGGCCTGCTCAGCCGCGCGGTGTCGGGCTGGTGGGTGGACAACCAGTCCGGGCACGACGCGATGCTGGCCGACATCGACGCCCTGGTCGGCGCCGACGCGCTGGCCGGCGCGGTCAGCCTGGACGCCAGCCCCCGGTTCGTGATGTCCTCACGCACCAACCAGTTCCCGCTCACCCTGGTCAACCACCTCGACGAGGCGATCCGGGTGAGGGTGGTGATCGACACCGACAACCCGCAGCGGGTCACCGTGCCGCCCACGCCGCTGATCACGATCCCGCCGCGGCAGAGCGCGTCGGTGACCGTGAAGCCCGAGGCCAGCGGCAACGGCATAGCTATCGCACGCGCCTGGGTGGCCACCGAGGGTGGCCGACAGGTCACCCCGGCCACCCGGATCACCATCGAGATGACCAACCTCGGCTTCATCGGCTGGGTGATCGTGGTCGGTTCCGGCGCTGTCGTGCTGGGCGCCACCGCACTGCGGGTGTGGCAGGTGCGTCGCCGCCCGGCACCCGACGAGCCGGCAGCGGCGCCTCCCGTCCCTGAGCCTGCGGGGCCGGTCGATGACTGAGCCGACCGGGGGACGGCGGTTGCTGGGCGCCACCGCCGTGATGGCGTCGGGCACCGCGGTCTCGCGAGTCCTCGGCCTGGCCCGGGCGATGATGATCGCCTTCGTGCTGGGCAACGGCACGCTGCGCGTCGAGGTGTTCACGGTTGCCATGACGGTGCCCAACTCGCTCTACATGCTGCTGGCCGGCGGCACCCTCAACAACGTGCTGGTGCCGCAGATAGTGCGGGCGGTGCTCCACGACCCTGACGAGGGCAAGGCGTTCATCGACCGGATCATGACCGCCTTCCTGGTCGCGCTCGCCGGCCTCACCGTCGT
Organism: Actinomycetes bacterium; assembly: GCA_023437345.1. Taxonomy (GTDB): domain Bacteria; phylum Actinomycetota; class Actinomycetes; order Propionibacteriales; family Propionibacteriaceae; genus Propionicimonas. The sequence continues at coordinate 2,313 of JAEZGC010000056.1, read as the reverse complement.
CCTGACCGTCGCCGTGCCGTGGGTGATGACGCTGTACACCGACGACCGCTGGCGCGAGGCCGCGATGGCCGAGCACTGGCAGGCGATGCTGCTGATGGCCTTCATCACGATGCCGCAGCTGTTCTTCTACGGCGTCTTCTTCCTGATCGGGCAGGTGCTGAACGCCCGCGACGTGTTCGGCCCCATGATGTGGGCGCCCATAGTCAACAACGTGGTGGCGATCGCCGTGTTCGGGGTCTACATCGCGGTGTGGGGCAGCAACACAGCTACCGGGGCGGTCTTCACCAACCAGCAGGTCGTGCTGCTGGGCGCCGGCGCGACGCTGGGGATCGCGATCCAGACAGTGGTGCTGCTGCCGTACCTGAAGAAGGCAGGGATCCGGTACCGGCCGCGGTTCGACCTGAAGGGGACGGGCCTGGGCCGCACCTTCCACGTCGCCAAGTGGATGATCGGCTACGTCGCGCTGACCTCGCTGGCCCAGATCGTGATCGCCAGGCTCGCCACCTCGGCCGCCCCCGGCGGGGTGGACGGCGGCGGCGGCTTCAACGCCTACCAGCAGGCGTACCTGATCTGGATCCTGCCGCACTCGCTGCTCACCGTGTCCCTGGCCACCGCGATGCTGCCGGCCGCCTCCCGCGCCGCGCTGGCCGGCGACCGGGCGGGGGTGACCGCGGAGACCACCCGGGCGGTCCGGCTGGCCACCACCTTCCTGGTCCCGGCCAGCCTTGGGCTGCTGGTGCTCGCCGATCCGGCGACCCGGCTGCTGTTCGGGCACGGCGCCGGCGCTGACGACTACCACTTCGTCGCCTGGGCGCTGATCGCCTTCGCGATCGGGCTCGTGCCGTACACCATCCAGTACCTCTACCTTCGCGCCTTCTACGCCCTCGACAACACCCGCACCCCGTTCCTGCTGCAGATAGCGATCTCGGGCGCCAACGCGCTGCTCGCGGTCGGGTTCGTGCTGGCCGTGAACGATCCGCCGACGGTCGCCGCCCGGTTGGCGCTGTCCTACTCGGTGGCCTACGTGCTGGGGTGCTACCTGACCCACCGGGCGCTGGCCCGGCGGGTGCCCGGCCTGTCAGGACGCGAGGCCGTCCGTCACCTGACCCGGCTGCTGCTGGCGGCCCTGCCGGCTGCGCTGGCAGCGTGGGCAGTGAACTTCGTGGTGGCCCCGTTGGGCGGGCTGGTGTGGCAGGTCCTCGGGCTCGGGCTGGGTGCCGCCGTTGCGGTGATCGTGTTCTTCTTCACAGCCAGGCAGCTGCGGATCCCCGAGGCGTCGGAGCTGATCTCGGTGCTGCGCCGCCGTCCCGCCCCGGCCGGGCTGGACGCACCCGCGGCTGTGGCGGAGCCGGCGGTTGCCGCCGACGCGACCGAGCCGCCCGCCGACCGGTCAGCGCAGCTGCCGGACGCGGCGAACCCCGACCCCGACGGGGTGGGGGTCTTCGTCGAGGTGTCCGACGACCAGCCGCCGGCGGCAGCTCTTGACTACCCCTCGCCGTCCAGCTCCGCGGTGGTCGAGGACTGGTCTGCAGAGCCGACGAACCTGATCGACGTCGGACGGGCGCTCGCCGGGCGGTACCGGCTGGCCGAGCTGCTCGCCGAACGCGACGGCCACCAGACCTGGCGCGCCGAGGACACAGTCTTGACCCGGCCGGTGCTGATCCACCTGCTGGCCGAGGACGACCCGCGTGCCGTCGAGGTGCTCGACCGGGCGCGCCGGGCCGCGCTGGCCACCGACTCGCGGTTCCTGCGCGTGCTGGACGTGGTCCGTCCGTCACCGGGCGAGCACGGCGCGTACATCGTCTACGAGTACGCCAGCGGCCAGACCCTGCAGCGCGTGCTCGCCGGCGGACCGCTGACCGGTGCGGAGACGGCGTGGGTGGTCAGGGAGGTGTCGGACGCCCTGGTCGGGTTGCACGCCGACGGCCTCCACCACCGCCACCTCAGCCCGGCGACGGTCCTGATCACGGGCAGCGGGAACGTGAAGATCATCGGCCTGCTGGTCGACGAGGTGCTGTCGGGGGCGCCGGCCGGACCTGTCGACGGAGAGGCTGCGGACGTGACGGCGCTCGGGCGCCTGCTGTACGCCTCGCTGGTCGCCCGCTGGCCGGGCGGGGACGGCTACGGACTGTCCGCCGCGCCGACTGCGGACGGCAGGCTGCTGCTCCCCAGCCAGGTCCGCACCGGCGTCGCCCACCCGGTGGACGTGGTGGTCGACCGGATCCTGTCGCCGCAGCCCCGCCAGCACGCCGCCCGGCTGACCACCGCCGCCGACGTCACCACCGAGCTGTCGCTGGTGCTCGGCCCGATCAG
>JAEZGC010000040.1 GCA_023437345.1 Actinomycetes bacterium | reverse complement strand
GTGAGTGTCCCTCCCGAAGTCGAGCGAGACACTCACCAGTACGCGGGATCGAGGGACGCCGGACGGGCACCACGCCCGGCCCCCAGCCGGCCTAGTGGTGAGTGTCCCTCCCGTAGTCGAGGGCGACACTCACCAGTAAGCGGGGTCGGGGGACGCCGGACGGGCACCACGCACAGCGCCCACCTCCCTCTACTGGTGAGTGTCCCTCCCGAAGTCGAGCGAGACACTCACCACTAAGCGCGATCGGGGGACGCCGGACGCGCCCGAGCGGTCAGCAGCGGTCGGGACGGGGCCCGCAGGTCAGGCACGCCCCGCCACGGACGCCCGAGATCTCAGGACGCCCGTCCGTCCGGGCCGGCGCCCAGCGCCGCCTGCAGCCGGGCCGCGTACTGCTCGGCCTCGCCGGTGGCGTACCGCGTCCGCGGCCAGAAGAAGCCGCGCAGCCCGTCGCCCTTCGTCCGCGGCACCACATGGACGTGCACGTGCGGCACCGACTGGCTCACCACGGTGTTCACCGCCGTGAACGAGCCCTCGGCGCCCAGCCCGTCCACCATCGCCGCCGCGACCCGCTGGACGAGGCAGAACAGCGGCCCGACCAGCTCCCCGGGCAGCTCGGGGAACGTTGCGACATGCGACACCGGGCAGACCAGCAGGTGCCCCTTGAACACCGGCCGGTGGTCGAGGAAGGCGATAAAACTGTCGTCCCGCCACGCCACGGGCGCAGCCACTTCGCCGGAAACCACCCCGCAGACCACGTCCGGGGTCATGCCGCCTCCCGGGCCCGCAGCAGACCCTTGGCGCCTTCCATCAGGACGAAGATGGCCGCCGCGAAGGCCAGCGGCACCAGCCAGCCCAGCAGGCCGACCGGCGCCGAGCCGAACCAGGTGTTGAGCAGCGGGAGGTAGGTGAACAGCATCTGCAGCACGACCAGTGCCGCGACCACCGCCCACACCACCGGATTGCCGGTGACTGCCTCCCGGCGCAGGCTCGACTCGCGGAGGAACCGGGAGTTGAACAGGTACGCCGCCTGGCCCAGGGCCAGCGTGTTGACGGCCCAGGTCTGGGCCGCCGACAGGTCCGCGCCGACGGCGAGGGCGATCTCGAAGGTGCTCAGGGTCGCCGCGGCGATGGTGAGCGACGCGACGGCCAGCCGCGGCAGGTACCGCCGGTTCACCAGCGGGGTGTTGGGGGGACGCGGCGGGCGCAGCATGATGTCGGGCTCGGCGGGCTCGTAGGCCAGCGCGAGCGAGAGCGTCACCGAGGTGACCATGTTCACCCAGAGGATCTGGACGGGGTCGAGCGGCAGCGCCAGCCCGAACAGCACTGCCACCAGGACGACCAGCGACTGGGCGCCGTTGGTGGGCAGCAGGAACAGCACCGACTTGTGAAGGTTGTCGTGGATCCGCCGGCCCTCCTCGATGGCGTACTCGATGGTGGCGAAGTTGTCGTCGGCCAGGACGATTTCGGCGGCCTCCTTGGTTGCCTCGGTGCCCTTGATGCCCATCGCCACCCCGACGTCGGCGCGCTTGAGCGCTGGGGCGTCGTTGACGCCGTCCCCGGTCATCGCGACCACCTCGCCGTTGGCCTGCAGCGCCTTGACGAGGCGCAGCTTGTGCTCGGGGCTGGTGCGGGCGAAGGTCTCGGTGCGGTCGACTATGGTGCGCAGCTCCTCGTCGGTGGCGGCCTCGAGTTCGGCCCCGGTGACCGCCTGCTCGGTGGTCTCGTCGAAGATGCCCATTTCGCGTGAGATAGCGGTCGCGGTGCCGGCGTGGTCGCCGGTGATCATGGTCACCTTGATCCCCGCGGTGTGGCAGGTGGCGATCGCCACTATCGCCTCGGGCCGCGGCGGGTCGACGATGCCGGTCAGGCCGAGCATCACGAGGCCGGCCAGGTCGTCGTGCCCCAGGTCGTCGGCCCCGCCGGCCGGACGGCTCGCGGCGGCGAGGACGCGAAGCCCCTGGCTGGAGAGCCGCTCGACCTGCTCATCCCACCACTGCCGGTCCAGCGGCACCTGCCCGGCCGCCGACAACTCCGTAGTGCTGCGGTCCAGCAGCCGGTCGGGAGCGCCCTTGACCAGGATCACCCGGTTGCCCTCCGGGGTGGTGTTGGCGGTGGCCATGTACTTGTGCTCGGAGTCGAACGGCAGCACCGCCGTCCGCGGGTAGCCGGACGGGTCGAAGCCCGCCTTGAGCCCCAGCGTCCGCAACGCGCCCTCGGTGGGCTCGCCGACCAGCCCCCAGCGACCCTCGCCATCAGCGCTGACCACGGCGTCGTTGACCACGCTCATCACGGTCACCACCGCCCGCAGGTCGCCCCGCTCGGCCAGCGTCACGTCGTGGTCGCCCAGCCGGATCGAGCCGGACGGGTCGTAGCCCAGCCCGGCGACCGGGTACTCGCCGGCCCGGGTCACCACGGTGCGCACCGTCATCTCGTTGGTGGTCAGCGTGCCGGTCTTGTCCGAACAGATCCTGGTCACCGAGCCGAGGGTCTCCACGGCGGGAAGCTTGCGGATGATCGCGTTGCGGCGGGCCATCTGCTGCACGCCGAGCGCGAGGGTGATGGTGACCAGCGCGGGCAGGCCCTCGGGGATGGCGGCCACCGCGAACCCGATAGTGGCCGAGATCAGCTCGCCTGCCGGCAGGCCGTGCAGCAGCTTGCCGATCGCCACCATGACTACCGCCATCACGGCGATCAGCACCGCCAGCCGCTTGCCGAAGGCGGTGAGTTGCCGGGTGAGCGGGGTGTCGAAGCTCTCGATGTCGGACAGCAGGGTGGTGATCCTGCCGATCTCGGCGTCCGCGCCGGTGGCGGTCACCACCCCGACGCCCTGCCCGGCGGCCACTATCGAGGACGAGAACAGCATGGACGACCGGTCGCCCAGGCCGGTGCCGGCGGGCACCGGGCCGATGGCCTTCTCCGAGGGCACCGCCTCCCCGGTGAGCGCTGCCTCCTCCACCCGCAGGTTGCTGGCCTCGACCAGCCGCAGGTCGGCCGGCACCCGGGCGCCGGGGGTGACCCTGACCAGGTCGCCGGGCACCAGGTCCTCGGCCGGCACCGACACCCACTCGCCGTCACGGCGGGCCTGGGCCTCCGCCGACAGCATGCTGCGGATCCCCGCCAGGGCGTGCTCGGCACGACCCTCCTGGACGTAGCCGATGGCGGCGTTGATCACCGCCACGGCCAGGATCACCCAGAAGTCGATCCACTCCCCCAGTGCGGCCTTCAGCGCTGCCGCGCCCAGCAGGATGTAGATCAGGATGTCGTCGAAGTGGCTGAGGAACCGCTTCAGAGGGCCGTCGCGGGCGGGCTCCGGCAGCCGGTTAGGGCCGTGGGCGGCCAGCCGTCGGGCGGCCTCGTCCTGCGTCAGGCCGTCCTGGGTGACGTCGAGGCCGGCCAGGACGTCGGTGATGTCGCGCGAATAGGCCGACGCGAGGTCGGCCGCGGCGTGCTCGGCGACGGACATGAGTCCTCCCGGAGGGCGGGTGGGGTGTTCCGGCTCAGGGAAAACGTAGCAGCCGTGCCGGACAGCCGACCTGTCGGTCACCCCCGGTAGGGTGGCCGACGTGACTGACTTCGACCTCGACCCGATCACGCGTCCCCAGGACGACCTCTTCCGCCACGTCAACGGGCCGTGGCTGGCCACCGCCAGCATCGCCGAGGACCGGTCCGCAGCCGGGGCGTTCATCGACCTGCGGGACGCCGCCGAGCTGGCGATCCGCGACATCGTCACCGGGCTGTCCGGCTCCGCACCGGGCTCCGAGGCGGCCAAGGTCGAGCACCTGTACGGCTCGTTCATCGACGTCGACC
>JAEZGC010000039.1 GCA_023437345.1 Actinomycetes bacterium | reverse complement strand
TGCCGGTCTCGACCCTGCCTTGAAGGTACCGCCCGCCTCCGACAGCCACCCGCTTCGCGCCAACGGCGGCTATACCTTGCAGCTCTAGGTATGCTCATACCTAGCGGATCTAGGTATCGGGAGATCCGCGGCAGTCTCTACCGGAAGGGGTGCCTGATGCGCATCGGGAAGGACCTGGTGGCCGCCGCTGCGACGCCGCTGGTGCTCGGGATCCTGGCCGAGGGCGAGTCCTACGGCTACGCGATCTCCAAGCGGGTGACCGAGCTGTCCGACGGCGAGCTCGACTGGGCTGACGGAATGCTCTATCCGCTTCTCCACCGCCTCGAGCGGCTCGGCCTGGTCGAGGCCACCTGGAGCTCGTCCCCTGCCGGGCGGCGGCGCAAGCAGTACCGGCTCAGCCAGCGCGGCAAGGCGGCGATCGACGACCAGCGCCGGCAGTGGGAGGTGGTGGACCAGGCGCTGCGCCGGGTCTGGCAACCGCCGTCCGGTCCGGCTCCCCGGCTCGCCCTGGGGACGGCATGATGACGACCGTGGCTGATCCCGGGCCGGGCCTCGACGCCCAGATCGCGGCGTGGCGACGCTACCTCGGCGCCCACCGCGCCATCTCGGTCGACGACGCCGACGAGCTCGAATCGCACCTGCGCGACCAGATCACCGAACTGGGACGCGCCGGCCTCAACCCCGACGAGGCGTTCCTGATCGCGGTGCGCCGCGTGGGGGCGGTGGACCAGCTCTCCTGGGAGTTCGCGCGCGAGCACTCGGACCGGCTGTGGAAGCAGCTCGTGGTCACCGACGAACCGGCCGGCGACCGGCGGCTCCCGGTGGTCCTGGGGCTGGCCGTCGCCGCCGGGCTGGCCGTGAAGCTGCCTGCTCTGGTCGGCGGGCCGGGCGACCAGTTGGACCTCTACCTGCGCAACGCCGGACTGCTGGTCCTGCCCTTCCTGGCCGCCTACTTCTGCTGGCGGCGGGGCGTCCGTCCGGCGCTGGCGGCGGTGCTGGGCGCCGCCGTCGCGGTGGCCGCGGTCCTGGTCAACGTCTACCCGTTCGCCCCGGACGGCGCGACGCTGCCGCTCACCGCGTTCCACCTGCAGATCGCGCTGTGGCTGCTGGTGGGTGTCGCCTACACCGGCGGCCGGGTCGGCTCGGCGCCGGCCCGCATGGACTTCCTGCGGTTCACCGGGGAGTGGCTCATCTACTACGTGCTGATCGCGCTCGGCGGGATGGTGCTGGTCGCCACCACCACCGGGGTGTTCGGGCTGGTCGGCGCGCAGGAGACCGCGCAGAACGTCCTCATGAACTGGGTGGTGCCGTGCGGCGCCGCCGGTGCAGTGCTGGTCGCGGCCTGGCTGGTCGAGGCCAAGCAGTCTGTGGTCGAGAACATGGCGCCGGTGCTCACCAAGGTGTTCACCCCGCTGTTCGCCCTGATGCTGCTCGTCTTCCTCGCGGTCGCCGCCTGGCAGCCCGCCGTGCTGGACGTCAGCCGCGACGTCCTGATCATCTTCGATGTCGTGCTGATCATCGTGACCGCGCTGCTGCTCTACTCGGTCTCGGCCCGCGATCCGCTGCGGCCCGCCGGGCTGTTCGACGGACTCCAGCTGGTCATGGTCGCCAGCGCGCTGATAGTGAACGGCTACGTGCTGGTCGCCATGGCCGGCCGGATCGGGGCGTTCGGGTTCAGCCCGAACAAGGTCGCCTCGCTGGGGCTCAACCTGATCCTGCTCGTCGCCCTCGCCGGGGCCGCCTGGCTGCTGGCCGGCTTCCTGCGCGGGCGGCGTCCCTACCTGCACCTGGAGCGCTGGCTCACGTGGCTGCTGCCGGTGTCGCTGGGGTGGACGCTGATCGTCGCGCTCGGGTTCCCGCCGGTCTTCGGGTTCAGCTGACCTGCCGGGTGGGCCGGCGCATCGTCCAGCCCAGCCCTCGGTCAGCCCTCGGCGAGCAGCGCGTCGATCTGGTTCATCGCGCCGGTCGCGCCCTCCTCGACGCCCATGTCGAGCACCTTCTGCAATGCCTCGACCGAGTCGTAGGTGGTGACGAACGTCGCCCGGGTGCCGTTCCCGGCTGGCTCGAAGCGGTACTCGCAGCGGCCCACCGGCAGGTCGGCGGCGGGGCTGAAGTCGGCGTCGGCGAAGAAGTCCTCGAAGCTGAACCGGTTCGGCTCGTCCACCTCGACCACCCGCCACCCGCCGTGGTAGCGCTCGCCGTCCGGCCCTGTCATGTAGTAGGTGACCCGCCCGCCTGGGGTGAGCGAGTGGTCTACCACAGTCGCCGGATGGGTCGGCGGGCCCCACACCCGCTCGAGCTGGCGCGGGTCGGCATAGACCTGCCACACCCGTTCGACGGGCGCCTGGAAGTCGGCGGTGATGGTGAGGGAGCGCGAGTCGAGGTCCCTGGTGATCTGGTTGACGGGCATGGTCAGCCTTCCTTGATGAGAGAGTCGATCCGGTCGATCCGGCCGCGCCAGACCTCCTCCAGCTCGGCGAGCAGGGAGGCAATCGACCTGACTGCAGTGACATCGCCGCTGGCCAGCTGCTCGCGGCCGTGGCGTCGTTTCGACACCAGGCCGGCCCGCTCCAGCACGGCGACATGCTTCTGCACCGCCGCGAAGCTCATCGGATAGGCAGCGGCCAGCGCGGTGACCGAATGCTCGCCGGCCAGCACCCGGCGCAGGATGTCGCGCCGCGTCCCGTCCGACAGGGCGTGGAAGAAGGCGTCTGCGCGCCGCTCGTCCAGTTCGATCACTCCACCAACATACAACCGATTGGTTGTACGTTGTCAAGGCCCACCGCGGTGGGAGGCGACCCTGGCTACAGCCAGCGGCGGCCCTTGAGCAGCCCGATCAGGTGGTCGATCACGGCGGTGTCCATCCGAAGGCCGTTGTGCTCGAACTCGCTGGTGACCCAGGTGCGGCAGTCCGGCAGCAGGGCGGCCGTCTCCATCGAGTAGCCGTACGGGACGTAGGCGTCGCCGTGGTAGACGGCCGCGGCGACCGGCAGGTCGGCCTGGGCGAGCCGCTCGGGGAAGTAGAGCTGATTCCACTCGTGCTCGGCAAGCAGGTCGGCGGCCTCGGCGAACGGCTCGAGTTCACGGTCCTCGGTGAACAGACTGCGGTGGATGTGCTCGCCGCCCAGCAGGGTCGGGTCCTCCCGGACGCGGTCAGGCATGGTGCGTTCCGCCGACCAGCGGGTCGCCACCCCGTCGGCGTAGCTGGACTCGTGCAGCACCGCGTAGAGCGGGTTACCGCCGCCGAAGGGCAGCGACCCGGCCAGTCCGTGGGAGAACCCGGCCGACTCGTGGTCGAGCTCAAGCAGGTAGTGCAGCTGCTCGAAGCCGCCCTGGACGCCCAGCCGGTGGCCAAGCGTCCGCAACCGCTCGGGCGAGACCACGTCCCCGTTCGGCAGGACGATCCGGCCCTGCCCGGCCAGCCCGCTAAGCTGCCGGACCCGCTCCCGGTCGGCGGGGAACCGCCGGTAGTACTCCTCGGACTTCGCGATCTGGATCTGCCAGGTGGTGGCGTACACGTCGTCGACCGGACGGCCCACCGCGCTCAGCCCGCCGGTGATCAGCGCCCCCGCCAGCGACTCGGGGTGGGTGGACAGGTAGTGAAGCGTGGTGAACCCGCCGAAGGACTGGCCAAGGACGGTCCACTGCCGTGCGCCCAGCGCCTCCCTGACCAGCTCGCAGTCGTTGACTATCTCGTCGGCCCGCAGGTGCGACAGGTACCCGGCGGCGGCGGGACCGTCCAGCCCGGCGAGCCGGCCCCCCATCACCCGGCCGCCGTCCGCCAGCGCTGACGACACCGGCGTCGAGCGCCCGGTCCCCCGCTGGTCGAGCATCACCACCTGGTAGTCCTCGAGCGCGCGGCCCAGCCACGGCGGGTTCATCGGCGACAGGCTCGGACGGGGCGCCTCGTGGCCCGGCCCACCCTGCAGGAAGACCAGGTACGGCTTGTCGCCACCGCCCTCGCCGGTCACCACGCGGGCGAACACCTCGATGGTCCCGGCGCCGGGGTCGGCGTGGTCCAGCGGGGCGTCGAGGGTCAGGTCGGTAAGGGTCAGTCCGGGCAGGTTCCAGTTCACCCCCTCAGGCTAGGCCTTGGGGGACGGACGGTGCGCGCCGGATGGTGCCGGGCTGCCACAAACCGGAACCAGGACCGCTACCGAGGGCGATCTTCCCTCGGCCGGCAGATTCCCTCCGGTTTGCGGAGCGATGCTCGCAGCTGCGGGCAAGACCCGGGCGGCGGGCGCCCCCGCCAGGACTCGAACCTGGGACCGACAGATTAGAAGGCTGCTGCTCTATCCACTGAGCTACGGGGGCCGCACGACGATGGTAGCGGCCGGGGACGCCGCGCCCTGCCGCCC
>JAEZGC010000021.1 GCA_023437345.1 Actinomycetes bacterium | reverse complement strand
AACTTTCCGAGGCATCCACAGGCGGGGCACCAGGTTTTGCACAAGCCTCAAGGCGTGTCCTCCGAGTTGTCCCCAGAGTATCCACAGACCCTGTGGAGGCAGCCGTTGAGGACCCCGCCGAGAGGGTCTAGCGTGGCCATCACTCAGATCGCTCCCACCCGCCCCCAGGCCGTCGCCGGTGCCGTCGCGGACAGGATGGAGCAGAACTGTCTGAGGGTCGGCCTAGCCTCACGGGTGAGGGCTGGAATCGGGCTTGGGAGGTTCAGTGTCGCTGGCGCAAATGGTGCCGTACGGGAGTGAGGCTCCCGAGTACGGCGCCAGCGACCGGACCCCGCCGCAGGACGTCCAGGCCGAGCAGAGCGTGCTGGGCGCCATGCTGCTCAGCAAGGACGCCATCGGGGACGTCTCCGAGGTGGTCAAGGGCCGCGACTTCTACCGTCCGGCGCACGAGCAGATCTTCCACGCCATAGTCGACCTGTATGGAAGGGGCGAGCCTGCCGACGCGATCACTGTCGCCGACGAGCTCACCAAGCGGGGCGAGCTGGGCAGGGTCGGCGGGCACATCTACCTCCACGAACTACTCTCCACGGTCTCGATCGCCTCCAACGCCTCCTACTACGCCGAGATCGTCCGTGAGAAGGCGATCCTGCGGCGGCTGGTTGAGGCCTCGATGCGGATCGCACAGCTGGGCTACTCAGGCCAGGGCGACGTGGCCGGCATCGTCGACGCCGCGCAGCAGGCGATCTACGAGGTCGCCGAGGGCAAGACCAGCGACGACTACGAGCCGCTGGCGGCGCTGATGGAAGCCACCCTCGACGAGATCGAGGCACTGTCCTCCCACGGCATCATGGCCGGGGTGCCCACCGGTTTCGTCGAGCTGGACGAGCTGACCAACGGCCTGCACCCCGGGCAGATGGTGATCGTCGCGGCCCGCCCCGGCGTCGGCAAGTCGACCCTCGGGCTGGATCTCGCCCGCTCGGCGTCCATCCAGCACGGGCTCTGCTCAGCCTTCTTCAGCCTTGAAATGACCAAGACCGAGATCGTGATGCGCCTGCTGTCGGCCGAGGCCCAGGTCCCGCTCCACGACATCCGCAAGGGCGGGATGAGCGACGAGAACTGGACAAGGATCGCCCGCAAGACCGCCGAGGTGGCCGAGGCGCCGCTGTTCATCGACGACTCGCCCAACCTCACCATGATGGAGATCCGCGCGAAGGCCCGCCGGCTCAAGCAGCGCCACGACCTCAAGCTGGTGATAGTCGACTACCTGCAGCTGATGAGTTCGGGCAAGCGGGTCGAAAGCCGCCAGCTCGAGGTCTCGGAGTTCTCCAGGCAGATGAAGCTGCTCGCCAAGGAGCTCGACGTCCCGGTGGTCGCGCTCTCCCAGCTCAACCGTGGCCCCGAGCAGCGCACCGACAAGAAGCCGATGCTGTCCGACCTTCGCGAATCGGGCTCGCTGGAGCAGGACGCCGACGTGGTCATCCTGCTGCACCGCGAGGACATGTACGTCCAGGACTCCGCCCGCGCCGGGGAGGCCGACCTGATAGTTGCCAAGCACCGAAACGGCCAGACCCGTCCGGTCACGGTCGCCTTCCAGGGCCACTACAGCCGCTTCGTCGACATGCAGCATCCCTGACCGGGGCTCGTCCTAGTGCAGCGAGCCGTCCGGCTCGGTCCACGTCCAGCTGTGGAACCTGACCGTCAACCCTGCCCGGGTGGGAGCGCACAGGTAGGGGCCGGCGGCCACCTCGGCCGTCGGGTCGAGCGGCAGCAACCTGAAGAAGTCGAAAGGCTCGTCGCCGACCCTTGCCCGCAGGGTGACCGCATCGCCGGCCCGGCTCGCCCGGATCGTCACCCGGCGCCCCGACCAGTGCGGCACCGGCGCCGAGGACCAGTCCGAGACCTGGTCGGTCACCACGGCGCCGAGGTTCGGACGCCCGTCGGCGTACTCGATGCCCGCCTTGATCCAGTGGTTGGCCGAGACCTTCAGGAACAGCCCGGCCTGGTCGAACTGCTGCGACATGGTGGCGTCGAAGCTGACCTCGACAGCGAGGCCGGACGGCAGCGGCGCCAGCAGGGCGTGCTCGTCGTCGTGGACGAACCCGTAGGACGTGGTGCGCCAGGCGTCCGACCCCTCGGCGGCGGTCACCACCAGGTCACCGCCCTCGACCCTGGCGTCGACAGGCGGCGTCGTCCACTCCCCCTCGTCCCAGGCCACGGTCCGCTGGTCGCTCATCAGGCGCTCCTCTCGTCGGTCCCACGATAGGGCCACCGCAGGCGCTGGCAGGCGCGCGCCGCGACCCACAGGCGGCTTACTGGTGAGTGTCGCTCTCGACTACGGGTGGGACACTCACCAGTGCCGCGGGTGGGGAGGCTGCGCCGCGACCCACAGGCGGCTTACTGGTGAGTGTCTGTCGCGAGTACGGCAGGGACACTCACCAGTACCGCGGGTGGGGCGGCGCCAGACCAGCCGCACCCGCGACCCACGGACGGCTTACTGGTGAGTGTCTCCCTCGAGTTCGGGAGGGACACTCACCAATAGCGCGGGTGGGGAGGCCGCGCTCCAGCCGCACCGCGACCCCCCGCCGGGGGTAGTGGTGAGTGTCTCTCTCGAGTACGGGAGGGACACTCACCAATAGCGCGGGTGGGGAGGCCGCGCTTCTCGCCCTCAGTCAGGGGGAAGTCGGACGGCGGGCGGTCAGGGTGAAGCTGGCCGGGAGACGCTCGGGCCGGTCGGCCAGGCGGTACTCGCCGGTGGCCTGGTCGAAGTCCATCAGCCCGGGCAGCGCCTCCCACGGCACGCTGTCGTGCTCGACCAGGCCGGTGAGCTGCAGTCCGGCGTCCAGCACGGCGGTGACGATCTCGCCCAGCCCGTGGTTCCATTCCACAGACTCCGGGGAGGACACCGTGCCGTCTCCGGCGTAGGTGGTCTCCTCCACCCATCGGATCGGCTCGGCCTGCTCGAAGTAGGGCAACTCAAGGGCGGGGGTGGCGACCCCGGGCCCTGAGACCCACGGCTGCTGCGCGCGGTCAGGGTGCACCTCGCCCACCACCATCCCGAGCACGGAGTTCAGCACCGGGTGGCCGTCACGGATGAACAGCCGACCGCCCGGACGCAGCAGCGCCGCCACCACCTGCGCCCAGCGCCTGATGCTCGGCAACCAGCAGATGGCACCGATGCCGGTGTAGACCAGGTCGAACCGCCGGCCGCCCAGCGCCGCCACCGCGCCGTACACGTCGGACTGCACGTAGTCGATCGCCATCGCGGCGCGCCCTGCCAGTTCCCGGGCCACCGCCAGCGAGCCCCCGGACAGATCGAGCCCGGTCACCCGTCCACCAAGCCTGGCCAGGCTGAGGGTGTCGGTGCCGATGTGGCACTGCAGGTGGACGACGTCGAGGCCGGTGAGGTCACCCAGGCGCTCCCGGTCGAACCGGACGACGTCCGACAGCGCGGCCGGGTCGGCCAGCAGCCGCCCGGTGTCGTACCCGGTGGCGTGGATCGGCGCCCGGGCGTCCCAGTTGGCCCGGTTCACCGACAGGTAGTCGGCGCCGGCCTCGGGCTCGCTCACCGGGCGGGCTCCCCGAGGGCGGCCCGGGACGCCTCGCCCTGCGCGGCGTACAGCTCGAATGGGTCGTGCAGGGTGCGCCCGAGCACCCCGCTGAGCCAGTCGGCGTCCAGCGCGGTGCCCTGCTTGGTGGTGTCCTTGGAGCCGTCGGAGGTGAGGTTCGACTGGAAGATCCCGGCCGCGCTGGCGGGCAGGAAGTCCTCATAGACGATGGGGGTGGCGACCACCTGTCCGCCGGCGTCGCGGCGATAGGTGAAGTAGCCGAGTCCGCGCGCGTCCAGCTCCGCCTCCGTGGTGGGGAAGCCGTCGCGCCACAGCTCGCGCAGCACGTCCTGGCGACCGGACGCGTCCAGCGGCTGACCGGCGGCCGCCGCGTCGGCGCCCTGCCGGGCCGCCTCGACGATGCCGGCGTCGTAGATCGCCCGGCCCGTCCTGGTGAGCGCGATGCCCCGCGCCTCCACCTCTCCGAACCGGACCCGCAGCGAGTCCTCGACGACGCTGCCGTCCGCCTGCCGGAACAGCCGCGGCTCGGCGAGTGCCCGGAACGACGTCTGGCGCAGCAGGACGTCGGGGCCCTCCCACTTCGGCGGGCCCTGGATGTCGTCGATCATCGTGATCCCCCGGGCCTGCATCCGCTGGTACAGCGCGTCGATGTCGAGCACCCGCGGTGTCAGGTGGTTGATGTGGGTCGACCTGACCCCGCCGATGTCGGCGGCGACCGCCGAGACCGCCTCGAGCTCGCGGTACCAGGCGGCGTCCACCGGCTCCCGGGACAGCTCGAAGGTGGCGGTGGCCAGCCTGAGGAACTCGGCGGCGTCCGCCTCGGGCAGCCCGCCGTCAGCCTCGGCGCGGTCGGCGAGCGCGAGCAGGTCGGGGGAGAAGATCTCCCGGTCAGCCAGGAAGGCCTCAAGCCTGTGCTGCAGGTCTTCGTCGAAGAACCGCCGGTCGGAGGGGGTGATCATCGAGGTGAAGACCCGGAACGGGTTCTTGGCGAGCTCATCGGCAGCTATCGGACGGAACGCGGTGGAGACGACCGGGATGGCGCTGGTGGCCGCCTCGCGCAGGTCGTAGAAGCCCACCGGGTACATCCCGATCGCGCCGAAGATCCGCGCCACCTGCGCCATCTCGGTCGGGCTGCCCAGCCGGATCGCGCCGTGCCGTTCGGCGGTCACCCTGTCGATGCTGCCCAGCCGCTGGGCGGCGTCAGGGTCGGCCGCCATCACGTCGGCGTTCACCTCGTGGGAGACCTCGAGCAGCGTGGTGTAGGCCGGCACCTCGGTGCCGTACATGTCGGACAGGCTTCGGGCGAACGCGGCGCGCAACTGCCACTGCGGCACCAGTGCCATGGGTGACTCCTTCGTCGGTCCTGCCCCCATCATGCTCGCCCTGTCCAGTGTCGGTGGCGGGCCCTACCATCGCAGGGTGGAGCGCACAGAGTTGATCCTCCCCGACGTCGCCGCGTGGCGGGCCTGGCTCGACGAGTTCGAGGACGCAGCCGCCGAGGCCTGGCTGGTGCTGGCCAAGAAGGGCAAGCCGGCACCGACCACGATCACCCGCGACGAGGCGCTGGAGGAGGCGCTGTGCTCGGGCTGGATCGACGCCATCGCGCGCAGCCGCGACGAGACCAGTTCGCTGCAGCGCTACTGCCCGCGCCGGGCCCGCAGCATCTGGTCGGTGCGCAACGTCGGGATCGCCGAGCGCCTGATCGCGCAGGGCCGGATGCGCCCCCGCGGGCTGGCTGAGGTCGAGCGCGCCAAGGCCGACGGACGGTGGGCCGCCGCCTACGAGGGCAGCCGCAGGATGCCCGTCCCCGACGACCTCACGGCGGCACTGGCCGACAACCCAACGGCCGCGACGACGTTCGGGGGGCTGTCGTCCCAGAACCGGTACGCGATCCTGTTCCGGCTCCACAACCTGAAGACCGCCCAGGCCCGGGAGCGGAACCTTGCCAGGTTCGTCGCGATGCTGGAGCGGGGCGAAACCATCTACCCGCAGAACCGCAGCACCGCCGACAACCCCTGACCGGGAGGGCATAGCGTTGCCCCATGGCCGGTGATGACGCTCCCTCCACCCCGCTGCTCGACGAGCACGAGTACGAGGACGACCTGGAGCCGACCCACCTGATCCGGCGCTCCGACCTCGTGCTCAAGGCCGGCATCCTGATGCTCGGGGCCGGCACCAGCGGGCTGCGGGTGCGAGAGCTCATGCAGTCGGTCGCCAGCACCGTCGGCATCACCCGGCTGCACGCCGACATCAGCTTCACCTCGATAGTGCTGACGGTCGGGCGCCGCGGCATCTTCCGCACCCAGATCGCCGAGATCCCCAACCCGGGGGTGAACGCCCACCGGATCGCGATGCTGCAGGACCTCGGCACCTCGCTGCCGGAGCGCGCGACGGTGGGCGAGGTCCAGGCGCGGCTGCGGGCCATCGAGAAGACCCCGCGGCTCTACCCCGAGTGGGTGCTGATGATCCTGGTCGCGCTGGCGTGCGGATCGATAACGGTGCTCGGCAACGGCAGCTGGCGAGAGGTCGCCGCCGTCCTGCCGGCCTCGGCGCTGGCGTTCTGGCTGCACCGCAGGATGGCGGCCTGGCAGCTCAACCACCTCGCGGCGGTACTGATCTCGGCCGCCACCGCGTCCGCGCTCTACGTCGGGTTCGCCGGGCTGCTCGACCTGACGCTGGGCTCGCCCAGTGCGCGGGTGGCGGCCGGCTTCGTCAGCGCGTGCATCTTCCTCATCCCCGGCTTCCCGCTGGTCACCGCCGGGCTGGATCTGGCCCGGATCGACCTGCAAGCCGGCATCCCGCGGCTGGCCTACGCCGCGATGGTGCTGCTCGCCATCACGATGGGGGTCTGGCTGGTGGCCACATTGTCGGGGCTGTCGGCGCAGGAGGTGCCGCCGGTGTCGGCACCGCCGGAGCTGATGTGGGTGTCGCTGGGCCTGGCCGGCTTCTTCGCCGTCTTCGGCTGGGCGGCGATGTTCAACAGCCCGCTGCGGATGGCGGTGGCGTCCGGCCTGATCGCTGCCACCTGCAACCTGCCCCGCCTCCTCATGCTGCAACAGGGGGTCCGCCCGCATGTCGCGACCTTCCTGGCGACCTTCCTGATGGGGCTTGCCTGCGCGCTGGTGGCGCGGCTGTTCAACATGACGAAAATCATCATGACCGTGCCGGTGGTGCTGGTGGTCATCCCCGGTTCGTCGGCGTTGCGGACGCTGCTCTACTTCGACCAGGCCGACCTGATCAGCGCGCTGGAGTCGGGGGTCTCGACAGTGCTGGTGGCGATCGCGATGATCGCCGGGCTTGCCGGCGCCCGGATGCTGACCGACCCGGAGTGGGCGTTCACCCGTCCCGAGCCGCCCACCATCGCGCTGGCGAAGATGCG
Source organism: Actinomycetes bacterium (assembly GCA_023437345.1). GTDB lineage: Bacteria > Actinomycetota > Actinomycetes > Propionibacteriales > Propionibacteriaceae > Propionicimonas. The sequence continues at coordinate 4,696 of JAEZGC010000021.1, read as the reverse complement.
ACGCCTGCTGGCGTTTCGCCGTCCGTCCCGCGCCGGCAGGCCCGTCATTGATTCCGCCGGGAGCGCGCCCAGCGCCGAATCCGGGCCGGACGCGCCGGACCAGCAGGCCTGAGCGCTGCCTCAGCCGACCGCCCGTCGTGGGGTGAGCAGGAACGCCAGCAGGTAGAGGACGCCGACCAGGACGAGCAGGTTGCGGTAGCCGGTCAGCAGCGCCGCGTACTCAAGACAGCCGCCGACGATGGCGCCCAGCAGGTTGAGGCCGAAGGCGCCCTGAGAGTCGTCGGAGGCGGCGAACCGCTTGGCGAAGGCGATATTGGCCAGGAAGATCGGGACGAACGCCAGCAGCGTCGCCACCAGCAGCCGCGGCCAGAACGGGAGCGGCAGCAGCCATTCGGGTTGCACCACGTATGCCACCGCCAGCGACGCGGCGATCAGCCCCCACACCACAGGCAGGGGTGGGGTGCGGACCCGGCGGGTGGTCTCCACGGCGGCCAGCACCACCACAAGGACGCCCCCGAAGACCAGCGCGTTGACCAGCCAGGTGGTGCCGAACAGCAGCGCGAACCCTGCGATGTTCTTCGTCTCCAGCAACAGGAAGGCCGCGCCCATGAAGAACAGGTCGGCGTAGGGCCGCATCGTCCGGAACGGGCCGCCGAGGGTGCGCACCGCGACCAGCGAGATGAGGAGGATGCCGCCCAGCGTCCACAGGTAGATGGCCGGGATGCCGCCTCCGGCGTAGTAGAGGAAGGGCGCGTTGTCGGTGGCCGGTTCGATGACGGTCCCCGATGGGGTGAAGGTCTCGGCGCAGCGCTGGTTCGCCGGGTCGACAGCTATCGTCACCACGGCCTGGGCGCCGCCGAAGAGGTCGACGCACGGGGCGTGGCCGAAGGCGGCCTCGGCCGTTCCGGCCAGCCGGTCGATCAGCCACTGCTCGCGGTAGTAGTTGTACATCGCGAAGGCGCCGCCGGGGTTGAGGTGCTCGCGGGCCGCGGTGAGCGCCTCCTGGGTGAACAGGAAGGACTCCAGCCGGATCTGCGACGCGCCGTTGACCAGCGCGAGCGAGTCGGGCAGCGCGAACAGGATCAGGTCATAGGTCCGGTCGGTGGCCTGCAGGAAGGCGCGCCCGTCGTTGACGTGCACCTCGACCCGCGGGTCGGTGTAGGCACGGTCGGGGTTCCGCTCGGCGCCGATCTGCAGGATCCGGGGGTCGATGTCGACAGCGTCGACGTGCCGGGCGCCCTCGGCCAGGGCGATGGCGACGTCAGAGCCCGACCCGGCGCCCACGACCAGGACCGAGCCGAGGTCGCCGCTGCGGCGCTGGTACGGGACGCCGTAGATGTCCTCGCCCTCGTCCAGCTTCCACTGCGCCGGCGCCATCAGCTGGTGGGGCACCCCGTTGACGCTGATCAGCGTGATGCCGTCACTGAACTCCTCGGTGGTGACCTTGTAGTAGGGCGACCAGGACACCCCCGGGGTGAGCGTCTCCACCAGCAGGACGCCGATGATGGCCACGCCGCTGAGAGCGGCCAGGACACGCTGCCAGCCCCCGATCAGGGCCGTGAACAGCGCTGCCACCGCAACCCCCCACACCACCGAGGGGGCCTGCAGGAAGGACAGCAGCGTGAACCCGGTGATGCCCACCAGCGAGCCGACCAGGTCCCAGCGGTAGGCGGTGAGCGGACGCAGCCGGCCGAAGCACCGTCCGACCACCTCGGACGGGCCGGCAAGGATCGCGGCGGTCAGCAGGAAGACCACCGGCAGCACCAGCCACACCGGGGGGCCGGTGGTGTCGAGCGAGGTGAAGTAGATGATGCCGCTGCCGGTGCGGTCCACGGTGACGGGGAATACCCAGACCGCCGCGACCAGGCCAGCCAGCAGCGGCGGCGTCCAGCCGACCACGCTCCAGCTGCGGCGGGCGATCAGGAACCCGAGGCCGATGCCGAGGAAGGAGCCCAGCAGCACGAAGTTCGAGAAGTAGGACAGGTGGACGATGTTCGACCCCAGCCAGCGGATCAGCGCGAGCTCGAGGAACAGCATCAGGGCGCTGCCGGCGACCAGCCGGATCACCACCTGCCGGTCGGCGGTGCGATCGGCACCCTCGGGTTCCTCGAGTGCGATCAGGCGGGTCGGTTCAGTGGTGCTCATCGGCGTCCTCGGCTCAGGGGGCCACGCCCCGGACCACATCCTGTCGGCGTCGGGGCCAACGTGTCGAGGGCGCGCCGACCCGTCCGCGACCGGCTTACTGGTGAGTGTCCCGTCCGTAGTCGGGAGGGACACTCACCAGTAAGCGGGATTGCGATTCGATCAAGCGGCGGCAGCGGCGTTGCGCCAGGCCGTAGGCTCACCGCGTGACCACCGTCGCTGTCACCCTGCACGACGTTGCCCGCGAGGCCGGCGTCTCGCTGGCCACCGCCTCCCGCGTCCTCAACGGCTCCGCGCGCCGGGTCGCCGAGAGCTACCGCGAGCGGGTCCAGGAGGCCGCGGCCCGGCTCGGCTACACCGCCAACCTCTCAGCGCAGGCGACCGCGCGCGGCACCTCGGCCACCGTGGCGCTGCTGGTCGCCGACATCACCGACCCCTACTTCAGCCAGGTCGCCGCCGGCGTCGCCCGCGGCGCCGACGAGGCAGGCCTGGTCATGACCATCGCGGTCACCGGCCGCGACCACGAGCGGGAGGCGCACCACCTCCACGCGCTGCGCGGGCAGCGGCCGCGCGGCCTGATCCTTGCCTCCACCCGGACCATGGGGTCGGCGGCCCACCCGGCACTGCAGCGCGAACTCGAAGCCCTCGCGGCCCTCGGCGGCCGGGTCGTCGCCATCGGACGGGGCGCGCCAGGGCTGCGCGCGATCTCGGTCGACAACCGCGGCGGCGCCCGTGCGCTCGGCGTCGCGCTCGCCAGTCACGGCTACCGCAAGGCGGTGCTGCTCGCCGCCGCGGAGGGCCTGCTGTCCTCCGACGACCGGGTCGAGGGGTTCACCGCGGGTTTCACCTCCGGCGGCGCAACTGTGCTACGGGTGCACCGCGGCTCGTTCAGCCGCGAGGACGGCGAGCAGGCGATGGCCGAGGCCCTCACTGCCGGCGTCGAGCCAGGCACGGTGGTCTTCGCCGCCAGCGATTCCGCCGCGATCGGGGCGATGGCCGCCATCCGGGCGGCCGGCCGCAGCGTCGGGGCTGACATCGCGCTCGCCGGGTTCGGCGACATCCAGACCTCCAGCGACGTCACCCCCGCCCTGACCACCGTCCAGGTGCCGCTGGAGCAGATCGGCTACCTTGCGCTGCGGGCAGCGGTCGAGACCGACTGGAACCCCGACAGCGCGGTCACCGGTTTCCGCGTCCAGCTGCGAGACAGCACCCCGCCACGCCGATGAGCTACGACGTCGCCGCGCTACGCGCCGCGTTCCCCTCGCTCGCCTCGGGGACCGCCCACTTCGACAGCCCTTCCGGCACCCAGACCCCCCGTGCGGTCGGGGAGGCCATCGCCCGCACGGTCACCGGGCCGCTGTCCTACCGGGGCCGGCTCGGCCGCTCGGAGGCGAACGCCGAGGCTGCGGTGCTGCGCTTTCGCAAGGCGTACGCGGCCCTGCTGAACGCCGATCCGGCGGGGATCGTGTACGGCCGTTCGGCCACCCAGCTCACCTACGACTTCTCCCACCACCTGTCGGCAGGCTGGGGCCCCGGCGACGAGATAGTGGTCACCCGCCTCGAGCACGACGCCAACGTCAGGCCCTGGGTGCAGGCAGCCAAGCGGGCCGGCGCCACCATCAGGTGGATCGACTTCGACCCGCAGACCGGCGAGCTCGACCTGGCCGGCGGGATCGCGCTGCTCGGCGACCGGACCCGCCTGGTCGCGGTCACCGCGGCGTCGAACCTGATCGGGACCATCCCGCCGGTCGCGCAGCTCGCCAGCGCCGCCCACCGGGCCGGCGCGCCGGTCTGGGTGGACGCCGTGCACTACGCAGCCCACCACCTCGTCGACGTCGCCGAGCTTCGGGCCGACTTCCTGGTCTGCTCGCCGTACAAGTTCCTCGGACCGCACTGCGCGGTGCTGGCCGCCGACCCCGCGGTGCTCGACGGCCTGCGGCCCGACAAGCTGATCCCGTCGCCCGACACCGTCCCGGAACGCTTCGAGTACGGCACGCTGCCGTACGAGACCCTCGCCGGCGCTACCGCGGCGGTCGACTTCCTGGCCGGCATCGACCCAGGCCCGGGCACCACCCGCCGCGAGCACCTGGCCCACTCGTTCACCGCCATCCGCGCCCACGAGGACGGGCTGCGCGCCCGGCTGGAGGCCGAGCTGCTGGCGCTGCCCGGGGTCAGCTGCCACTCCCGCGCCGAGCACCGCACCCCCACCCTGCTGCTCACCGTAGAGGGCCGCTCGATGGCCCAGGCGTACAGCTTCCTGATCCGGCAGAACGTGCTCGCCCCGGCCGGATCGTTCTACGCCCACGAGCCGGCACAGCGGCTCGGGCTGCCGGACGGGGGCGGGCTGCGGATCGGCCTGGCTCCCTACACCGCTGCCGCCGAGGTGGCCCGACTGGTCGACGGGCTGAGGGCGTTCGTCAGCTACTGAGCCCGCGCTCGGTCGGTTGGGCATTACTACCGCCGCGACGGGCCTATCGCCACCGGCGGCACCGGTCCTAGGGTCCAAAGCACCACCCCACCGAGGACGTCGCCCATGGCACGCTCACCCCATGCG
>JAEZGC010000012.1 GCA_023437345.1 Actinomycetes bacterium | reverse complement strand
GGCATGGTGGTCGACCCCACGTTCACCGGTGACCTGGCGGACGCGACCGCCGGCTCCGGCCCGTACATGCTGGGACGCCACAACCGCGGCCAGAGCGTCGTGCTGGTGCGCAACCCCGACTACTGGGGCACCCCCGGCCGGTTCGACGAGGTCACCTTCCGCTACTTCTCCGACCCGAACGCGATGAACGCCTCGATGCTGTCCGGCGATCTCGACATCATCTCCAACCTGCAGGCCCCGGACGCGCTGCCGCAGTTCTCAGACGCCACCCGGTTCACGACGCTCGCCGGCACCACGAACGGCGAGGTGGTGCTGGGGCTGAACAACAAGACCCCTGCCCTCGCGATCAAGGAGGTGCGCAGGGCGCTCACCATGGCTATCGACCGCCGCGCGCTGCGGAACACGGTCTGGAACGGCCAGGGCACCCTGATCGGCTCGATGGTGGTGCCCACCGACCCGTGGTGGGAGGATCTGTCCGGTGTTACCCCCTACGACCCGGAGGGGGCGAAGAAGCTGCTCGAGGAAGCCGGCTTCGGCGACGGGCTGACGCTGCGGCTGCGGGTGCCGGTCATCCCGTACGCGGTGAAGTCGGCCCAGTTCGTCGCCTCCCAGCTGCGCGACGTCGGCGTCACCGCCACCATCGAGGAGCTCGAGTTCAGCAGGTGGATCCCCGAGGTGCTCACCAACGGCGACTACGACATGACGATCGTCGGCCACGTCGAGGCCCGCGACATCGCCAAGTTCGCCAACCCGAACTACTACTGGCACTACGACTCCGCCGAGTTCCGGCGGCTGTTCGAGGCTGCTGACCAGGCCGCCGAGGCAGACGCGGTTCCCCTGATGAAGCGGGCGGCGCGCTACCTTGCCGACGACGCCGCGGCGATCTGGCTGTTCGCCCTGCCCAACCTGGTCATCACGAAGTCGGCGATCACCGGCGTCGGCCAGAACGCCACCTCCCTCAGCTTCGACCTCACCACTATCGCCAGCGCCTAGCGATGACCTGGCGGATCCTCCGGCGCCTCGGGATCTTCGCGGTCACCCTGCTGGGGGCCTCGGTCCTGATCTTCGTGGTGACCGCTGCGCTGCCCGGGGACATCGCACAGGTCCTGCTGGGCACCGACGCCACCCCGGAGCGGGTGGCCGAGTTGCGCCGCGAGTTCGGCCTGGACCGTCCGCTCCCGGTCCGCTACCTGGAGTGGCTGGGCGGGCTGCTGACCGGCAACTTCGGGGTCTCGCACCTCAGCAGGCAGCCCGTGCTCGCGCTGCTCGGCCCACGGCTCGCAGTCACCGCGTGGCTGGTCGTCCTCGGCATTGTCGGGGCGCTGCTGATCGCGCTGCCGGCCGGGATGGTCGCCGCGCTCAAGCGCCGCAGCTGGCAGGGATTCTCGGTGAACGGCGTCGCCCAGATCGGGATGGCGATCCCCGTCTTCTGGGGCGGCATCATGCTCGTCCTGCTGTTCGCGGTCTGGCTGCGCTGGCTGCCCGCCAACGGCTACGTCCCGCTGCGCTACGACCCGGCGCAGTGGGCGGCCCATCTCGTCCTGCCGGTGGTCACGCTCAGCCTGGTGCAGGGTGCGGTACTGATCCGCTACGTCCGCTCGGCGTTCGTCGAGGTGCTGAACGAGGACTACTACCGGACCGCGCGCGCCATCGGCTGGACGCCGACCGCCGCGCTGCTGCGCCACGGGGTCCGCAATGCCGCGGTGTCGCTGGTGACGGTCCTGGGGCTGCAGCTGTCCTCGGTGCTGGTCGGCGCGATAGTCGTGGAGCAGGTGTTCACCCTGCCCGGGTTGGGGATGCTGCTGCTGACCGCGGTCGCCGCCCGGGACGTCTTCGTCATCCAGGGGACCGTGATGTTCCTGGTCCTGGCCGTCCTGGTGATCAGCGCTGTCGTCGACTTCTCCTACCTGCTGATCGACCCGCGGCAGCGCACCGGCGGTGATCGGGAGTGAGGCGCGTGCAGCTGGTGATCGGCGCCGTCCTGGTCGGACTGGTGCTCGTTGCGGCCGTGGTGTCGCTGTTCTGGACGCCGTTCGACCCGATCCGGGTGGTGCCCGAGGAGCGGCTGCTCGGGCCGGGCTGGCCGCACGTCCTTGGCACCGACGGGTTCGGGATCGACATCGCCAGCCAACTGCTCGTCGGCGCCCGGATGTGCCTGTTGGTGGGCATCATCTCGGTAAGCCTCGCGGCGGTGTTCGGCGTCCCGCTCGGCATGCTCGCCGGTCAGGCAGGCGGCTGGGTCTCCGAGGTCGTGATGCGGGCTGCGGACGTGGTCTACGCCTTCCCAGCCCTGCTGCTCGCGATCCTGCTCGCGGCAGGCTTCGGCGCCTCGACAGTGACGGCGATGGTCGCCATCGGCGTGGCGACGGTCCCGGCCTTCGCCAGGGTGGCGCGGGCCGGCACGTTGCAGGTGATGGCCAGCGACTTCGTGCTGGCTGCCCGGGCGTCCGGGACCAGTTGGCTGGGGGTCTCCCGGCGCCACGTCCTGCCGAACATCGCCCCGCTGATCGGAGTGCAGGCCTCCGTCGGGTTCGCGATGGCGATCCTCGCTGAGGCCGCGTTGAGCTACCTCGGCCTGGGCACCCCGCGTCCCACCCCGACCTGGGGGACGATGCTGCGCGACGCCCAGCAGTTCCTGTTCGTGGAGCCGCTGCAGGCGCTGTGGCCCGGCCTGGCGATAGCGCTGGCCGTGCTCGGCTTCAACCTGCTCGGCGACGGGCTGCGGGACCACCTCGACCCGAGGCTGCGGGAGGAGGTGGGATGAGCCTGCTGGAGGTTGCCGACCTGACCGTCGAGTTCGGACGCCGCCGGGTCCGGGCGCTGGACGGGGTCGGCTTCGCGCTGGACGCCGGGGAGCGGCTCGGGATCATCGGCGAGTCCGGGTCGGGCAAGACGGTCACGGCGCTGGCGGTGATGGGGCTGCTGCCCGACAACGCCCACGCCACCGGCTCGGTCCGGTGGCGGGGCCAGGAATTGCTGGGCCGCCGGGAGCGGGAGCTCGCGGCGCTGCGTGGCAACGCGATGAGCATGGTCTTCCAGGAGCCGATGACCGCGCTCGACCCCACCATGAAGGTGGGGCGCCAGGTCGCCGAAGCGTATGTGCTGCACCGCGGGGAGGCCGGCGACCCGGCCCGCGACCGCGTCCTGCCGATGCTGGAGGCGGTCGGTCTGGCCGATCCCGACCGGGTCGCCGACGCCTACCCGCACCAGCTGTCGGGAGGGCAGCGGCAGCGGGTGATCCTGGCGATGGCGCTGATCAATGGCCCCGACCTGGTGATCTGCGACGAGCCCACCACGGCGCTCGACGTGACCGTCCAGGCCCGGGTGCTGGAACTGCTCGACCGGGTGCTCACCGAGGAGGGCGCGGCCTGCCTGTTCATCAGCCACGACCTGGCGGTGGTGTCGCAGGTCTGCGACCACGTCCTGGTGATGCTGGACGGCCGGGTCGTCGAGGCCGGCCCGCGGGAGCAGCTCTTCACCGATCCGCGGCACCCCTACACCAAGGGGCTGGTGGCCACCGCCCGGCTGGACCTGGTCACCCCGGGCGAGCGGCTGCCCACCGTCGAGGACTTCTACCGGCAGGCCGGTGCCAGGTGAACGGGGAGATCTACCGGGCCGAGCGCCTCACCCGGGTGTACCGGACTGGCGGGCGCCGGGTGAACGCGCTCACCGACGCGTCGCTCGCCGTGCAGCGTGGCCAGCGGCTGGGGATCGTGGGGGAGTCGGGGTCGGGCAAGTCCACCCTGATCCGCCTGCTCGCCGTGCTCGACCGTCCGACCTCGGGCCGGGTCTGGTACGAGGGCACCGAGGTGACCGGACGCCGCGAGCGCGACCTGGGGTTCCTGCGGGCCGGGGTGCAGATGGTCTTCCAGGACCCCCGCTCCTCGCTGAACCCGCGGATGCGTGTCTCCAACATCATCACCGAGCCGCTCCGGTCGGCGCTGGTGCGGCGCCAACTGCCGGCCGGCACCGACCACCGCGCCCGGCTGCTCGAGGTGATGGCCGACGTGGACCTCCCCGCCGAACTCGCCGACCGGTACCCGCACGAGTTCTCCGGCGGCCAGCGGCAGCGGATCGCTATCGCCCGGGCGCTCGCCCCGCGGCCAGAGGTGCTGATCGCTGACGAGCCCGTCTCCGCGCTCGATGTCTCGGTGCGGGCGCAGGTGATGAACCTGCTGAACGACCTGGTGGCCGGCCACGGGCTCACCCTGATCCTGGTCAGCCACGACCTCATGGTGGTGCGCCACCTTTGCGACACGATCATCGTCATGCAGGGCGG
>JAEZGC010000007.1 GCA_023437345.1 Actinomycetes bacterium | reverse complement strand
ACTCGACTCGGCGTCGGCCGCGTCAGATTTGTATATGAGACAGGCACACCCCCGGGTGTCCCGCCGGAACCACCGAAGCGATGGAGGATCACCGAATCATGACCGGCGCCGCTGCCACGCCCGTCGTCGAGATGCGGGGGATAACCATCACGTTCCCCGGCGTGAAGGCCCTCGACAACGTCGACTTCCAGCTCTTCCCAGGCGAGGTCAACGCCTTGATGGGAGAGAACGGGGCCGGGAAGTCCACCCTGATCAAGGCACTCACCGGGGTCTACAAGCTCGACTCCGGCACCATCATCGTGGACGGGGACGAACGCCACCTGCGCGGCACCGCCGATGCCCAACGCGCCGGCATCTCCACCGTCTACCAGGAAGTCAACCTCTGCACTAACCTCAGCATCGGCGAGAACGTCATGCTGGGCCACGAAGTGCGCGGGCCGCTCGGGGTGAACTGGAAGGCCACCCACGCCGAGGCATCCAAGGTGCTGGCCGGCATGGGGCTCGGCCACCTCGACACCCGCAAGCCGCTGGCCTCGCTCTCGATCGCCATGCAGCAACTCGTGGCGCTGAGTCGCGCGATGGTGATCGACTCCAAGGTCCTGATCCTTGATGAACCCACCTCCAGCCTCGACGCCAACGAGGTGGACACCCTCTTCGCCGTCTTGCGGGAGCTGCGTGACCGCGGGGTGGCGATCCTGTTCGTCTCCCACTTCATCGACCAGGTGTACGCCCTCAGCGACCGGATCACCGTGCTGCGCAACGGGCAGTACATCGGCGAGTACAAGACCGCCGACCTGCCGCGAAACGAGCTCATTTCGCTGATGATCGGCAAGGACCTCGAGACGCTCGCCAGCCTCGGCTCGAGCCGTCAGCAGGCCGACCACGACCACCACGAATCGCCGCTGCTGTCGGCCAGGGGGCTGGGCAAGCGCGGCAGCATCAGACCCATCGACCTTGACGTCTACCCCGGTGAGATCCTCGGCTTCGCGGGCCTGTTGGGCTCGGGCCGAAGCGAACTGGCGCGGCTGCTCTACGGGGCCGACAGGGCCGACGCCGGAACCATTTCAGTCAAGGGCAAGGCCGTCGCGCTGCATTCGCCGATGTCGGGCCTGGCGGCCGGGATCGCCTATTCGACGGAGAACCGGCGCGACGAGGGCATCGTCGGTGACCTGTCGGTGCACGAGAACCTCATCCTTGCCGTCCAGGCCGGGCGGGGCTGGATGCGCCCGCTGCCGGGCAAGCGCGCAGACGAGATAGTGAGTACCTACGTCAAGGACCTCAACGTCCGTCCGGCCGACCCGGACCGGATGGTGAAGAACCTGTCCGGCGGCAACCAGCAGAAGGTCCTGCTGGGACGCTGGCTCGCGACCCGGCCGGAGCTGCTGATCCTCGACGAGCCCACCCGCGGCATCGACGTCGGCGCCAAGGCCGAGATCCAGGAAGTGGTGGCGAAGCTCGCCCAGCAGGGGACGGCGGTGATCTTCATCTCCTCCGAGCTGGAGGAGGTGGTCCGGATGTCCGACCGGATCGTCGTCCTGAAGGACCGGGAGAAGATAGCCGAGCTCACCGCCGGCCCCGACGTGACAGTGGAGTCGATAGTGGAGATCATCGCCCGGCACGGCGTCGGGGGAGGTGCAGCGGCATGAGCCTGATCATAGGTGTCGTCGCGATGGCCGCCTTCCTGGCCGCCGGGATCACGCTCAAGCTCTACCGGAACCAGTGGTTCTGGGGTGGCGTGGCGATCATCCTGCTGCTCGTCCTCAACCTGTTCAAGGACCCCAACTACCTGTCGATCACCTACTCCGAGGCGACCGGACGCCTGGTCGGCAACCTGATCGACATCGTGAGGTGGGGCTCGCCGATCATGCTGATCTCGGTGGGCATGGTGCTGGTGATCGCCACCCGTGGCATCGACTTGTCGGTCGGCTCGTCGATGGTCGCCGGCGGTGCCACGGCGCTGCAGTTCCTCTCGGTGGTCAAGGAGCCGGACTCGGCCTCCGCGGCAGCGATAGCCGTCCTGCTGGCCATCGTGGCCGGGTCGGTGATCGGCGCCATCAACGGCCTGCTGGTCACCGTGGTCGGGCTCCAGCCGTTCATCACGACGCTGGTCATGATGATGGCCGGACGCGGGCTCGCCAAGGTGATCACCGCCGGCCAGAACACGGCGGCTGAGAACGCCCCGTTCAAGTGGCTGGTGAACGGCACCGTCTTCGGCTTCCCTGTCGTCTTCCTGATCGCCATCGCGATAGTCGCCCTGGTCGCGGTCTACGTCCGCCGAACCGCCTTCGGCCTGATGGTCGAGTCGATAGGCATCAACCCCTCGGCCAGCTGGATGGCGGGGATCCGGCCCAACGGCATCCTGCTCACTGTGTACGTGGTGTCCGGGGCGCTCGCCGCCATAGCCGGGGTCTTCTCGGTGGGTTCGGTGATGGTGGTCGACGTGTCGGGGACCGGCTACCAGTCCGAGCTGGACGCGATCCTGGCGGTCGTCGTCGGCGGCACCTCGCTGGCAGGAGGCAAGTTCTCCATCCGGGGCGCGGTGGTCGGCGCCATGCTGATCGCGACGCTGGACAAGACGGTCCTGTTCCTCGGGGTCTCGGGGGCGGCCACCCCGGCGTTCAAGGCAGTGGTGATAGTGCTGCTCTGCCTGCTGCAGTCCGAGCGCGTCCGCGGCATCTTCACCCGGCGCCGGCCCCCCGCGCTGCAGGCGTCCATCGAGACCGCGAAAGCGAGCGTGGCGGCATGAGCACCGCGACCCCGCAGGCCCCGGCCCGCGACACCCAGGCCCCGATCGCACCCGAGACCGCCTGGCGCACCGTGGTGCGCAAGCTGACCACCAACCCGTCCACCCTGCCGACCCTCGCCGCGCTGGTGATCTTCATCGGCATGCTGCTGTACGGCGAGTTCTCCTACGGCAGGATCTTCCAGTACTCGACGATCTCCAACCTGTTCATCAACAACGCCCACATCATCATCATCGCTGCCGGCATGACGGCGGTGATCATCACCGGGGGCATCGACCTGTCGGTCGGGGCGATAGTCGCCCTCAGCTCGGTGGCCGGCGTCCTGCTCGCCAACTCGGGCCTCAACCCGTGGCTCGCGGTGTTGGTGATGGTGCTGATCGGGTCGGTGTTCGGGCTGTTCTCCGGGGTGCTCATCCAGTACTTCAACGTCCAGCCGTTCATCGCCACGCTGTCAGCGATGTTCCTGGCCCGCGGCCTGGCCGCCATCTTGTCGACCGACGCCGAGAAGCTCGACCCTGAGTCGCCGATCCGGCTCCTCGGCGCGAAGCTGAAGCTGATCGACGGTCCGAAGGTCAACGACCTTGAGGTGACCGCCGGCGTGATCATCGCGGTACTGGTGGTGGCAGCGGTGTTCTTCCTGCTGCACCGCACCCGGCTCGGGCGTACCGCCTACGCGATCGGCGGCTCCGAGCAGTCGGCGATCCTGATGGGTCTGCCGGTCAACCGGACGAAGCTGTGGCTCTACACGATCAGCGGCACCCTGTCCGGACTGGCGTCGGTGGTCTACACCTCGCGGATCGGCGTGGGCCAGAACATCATCGGCGACGGCTGGGAGATGCAGGCGATCGCCGCGACGGTGATCGGCGGCACGCTGCTGACCGGTGGTGCCGGCTTCGTGCTGGGCGCCGTCGTCGGTTCGCTGGTGCTCGGCCTGATGAACGTGCTCATCACGAAGGACGGCGCGGTGCCCCCGGAGTGGACCACGATCATCATCGGCGGCATCCTGCTGGTCTTCGTGCTGCTCCAGCGCGGGGTGATGGCGATCCGGCGACGGTGACGCGGCGCAGCCGCGCCCGCACCACCATCCCCAGCGCCTGTCAGGCCCCTCCCACGCTCGCGACGCTCGCGTGCCAGAGAGATCTTGTTGACCCTGTTTGAGGGGCCGCGTTCGGGGTAACGGGTCACCCGCGCGGGCTTCCCGCCCGTCGACGGTGACAGGGGCGTCCACCATGGTTGTGCCGAAGGCGGTGACAGCGTCCCCGGCCCTGCGCCCGGATGCTCGTCGGTTCGCTCCCGGCCGGCCCCGACCTTCTCCCGGACGGCCCGGCCAGCCCCGCCCGGCCCGACCGGCTCCTGCGGTCCACCATGCTCGAACGCTGCCCGGTCGTCGTGCCGGCGCAGCGTGGTGCAGCACCCCCGTCCGATCTGCGCATCCAGCTAAGGAGACCCCATGCGCACACTGAAGAAGACCACTGCAGCGGCCATCTCGATACTTGCCGGCTCGGCGTTGCTCGCCGCGTGCGGCCGAACCGACGCGCCCGCCAGTCCGGGCGGTGAGCAGACCGGCGGCGGCACGGTAGCCGAAGGCCCGGCCACCGGCACCCTGACGGTCTGGGCGATGGGCGCCGAAGGCGAGGCGCTGCCGCAGCTCGCGGAGAAGTTCAAGGCCGAGAACCCCGATGTGACTATCAACGTCACAGCGGTGCCGTGGGCCGACGCGTACACCAAGTTCAAGGCGGCGATCGCCGCCAACCAGGCGCCCGACCTTGCCCAGGTCGGCACCACCTGGATGGGCGAGTTCGCCGGCAGCCTCGGCGCCCTCGACCCGACCCCGTCCTCTATCGACAAGTCCCAGTTCTTCGAGGGTGCCTGGGGCACCACCGAGGTCGGTGGCACCAGCTTCGCGGTGCCGTGGTACGTCGAGACCCGGCTGGTGTACTACCGCACCGACCTCGCCGAGCAGGCAGGGGTGACCGAGGCCACCGACTGGGACGGCCTGAAGGCGATGGCCAAGGCCATGAAGGAGAAGGCAGGCGCCACCTGGGGCATCGCCCTGCAGCCCGGCCAGACCGGGTCGTGGCAGACCGTGGTCCCGTTCATGTGGTCCAACGGCGGCAACGTGGTCAACGCCGACGCCACCGCGTGGACCTGGGACGACCCGAAGAACGCCGAGGCCCTTGCCTACTACCAGAGCTTCTTCACCGAGGAACTCGCCGACAAGGCACCCGCCCAGGGCACCACTGAGTCCGACTTCGCCAGCGGCAAGGTGCCGATGTTCATCTCCGGGCCCTGGATGATGGCCGCGGTCGAGAAGGCAGGTGGCGGCGATGCGTTCAAGGACAAGTACGACGTCATGCTGATGCCCAAGAAGGAGTCGGCCACCTCGTTCATTGGCGGCTCGAACCTCGCCGTCTTCAAGAACACCCAGAACCGCGACGCGGCCTGGAAGTTCGTCGAGTTCCTCAGCAAGCCGGAGACCCAGGTGGAGTGGTACGGCCTCACCACCGACCTGCCCGCCGTGCAGAGCGCCTGGGAGGACCCGTCGCTCACCGCGGACGCCAAGCTGGCCAAGTTCGGCGAGCAGCTGAAGAGCGCCCTCGCGCCGCCGTCGGTGGCGACCTGGGAGCAGGTGTCGGCGAGCTTCGACGCCCAGGTGGAGCAGGTGGCCAAGGCGGGTGCCGACCCGACCGCCGCGCTCGCTACCGTCCAGTCGGAGGCGACCTCGATCGGCATGGGCGGCTGAGGTGACCACCGCCACCGCTTCGGTAAGCCAGGAGGGGGCGGCCTCGCCGCGTGCGGGCCGCCCGCGCCGCAACGCCGGAGAGGCCAGGGCGGGCATCATCTTGTCGATCCCGTTCCTGCTGCTCTTCGCGGTGTTCACCGCCTGGCCGCTGTTCCAGTCGCTGTTCATGAGCTTCACCGACTTCAAGATCCGCGACATGCAGACGCCGTTCGCGGTCAACCCGGTCGGTTTCGACAACTACGTCACAGCGCTCAACGACCCCGTCTTCCAGCAAGGCGCGATGAACACGGCGATCTTCGTCGTCGTCGGCGTGCCGCTCACGATGGCGGCGGCGCTGGCCGCCGCGGTGGCGCTGGACAAGGGCATCACGAGGTTCCGCTCGCTGTACCGGGTCGGCTTCTACACCCCCGTGGTGACAAGCATCGTCGCGGTCGCCGTGGTGTGGCGGTTCCTGCTCCAGCCCGACACCGGGCTGGTCAACACGGTGCTGGGCTGGCTCGGGATCGACGGGCCCAACTGGCTGGGTGACACCCGCACCGCCCTGCCATCGCTGATCGCGATGGTGGTGTGGCGCAACTTCGGGACCGGGATGATCATCTTCCTCGCCGGCCTGCAGGCAGTGCCCTGGCCGCTGCACGAGGCGGCTGCGCTGGACGGTGCCAGCTCCTGGCAGCGGTTCTGGCATGTGACCATCCCGGGGCTGCGTCCCACCCTGCTGTTCGTCCTCGTCACCACCACCATCGGCTACCTCCAGTTCTTCGAGGAGCCGTACGTGATGACCCAGGGGGGTCCGCTGAACTCGACCATCTCGGCGTCGATGGTGACCTACCGCCAGTTCGGCTTCGGCAACTACGGCGTGGCGGGCGCGATGGCCTACCTCACCTTCGTGGTCATCGTCCTGGTCTCGATAGTGCAGTTCCGGCTGGCCAGGGAGCGTGACTGACATGACCCGCACC
>JAEZGC010000004.1 GCA_023437345.1 Actinomycetes bacterium | reverse complement strand
GGCCGCGACCACACCACCGTGATGCACGCCGACCGAAAGATCCGCCAGTTGCTGGGGGAGCGCCGCTCGGTCTTCAACCAGATGACCGAGCTGACCAACCGGATCCGCCAGGCCGCCGCCCGCTGACTCATTGCACGTCACCGGCACTGGGGACAGTCCCTCGGTGCCTGCCAAGGGTTGGCTTCCTGCCTTCGCAGGGAAGGTCCCCATGGCGACGCTGCACACCCGCCGGAGCAAGGCGTGTCCCGCGAGCCGCGCGATGTCAACCGCCTGTCCCCCGGGAGTCGGACTCGTCCACCCACACCTGTGCACAACTCTGTGGACAACCCCCGACTGCTGTGGAGCTTCTCGAAGGGCCGCGCGCCGTCCGCAAATCCTCCCCGTGTGATTCCGGCTTGTGCACAGCTGCGATCCACAACCGTTCGACGTGGCGACAAGCCGGGACGGCGGTTGTCCACCGAATCCACACCGGCTATGACGAGTACGAATTGAAAGAGATCCCGATTCCTTCAAAGTAACCTCGTGCACAGGATGGGGACGAGCCGGTTGGGCCCCCCGGCCTGCCTGGTCCACAGGCCCCCAGCGGGTGACGGTGGGCGCCGATATGATCGTGCCACCACACGAGTAGGGAGCAGCAACGGTGAGGATTCGACTCGAGCGCGACGTCCTGGCGGAAGCGGTCCAGTGGGCCGCCCGCAGCCTGCCCACCCGCCCCAGCGTGCCGATCCTGGCCGGGTTGATGATCCGCGCGGCCGACGGACAGGTGGTGTTGTCAAGCTTCGACTACGAGACCTCCGCGCAGGTCACCGTGAAGGCGGACGTGGCCGACGACGGGATCGCCCTCGTCTCGGGCCGGCTGCTGGCAGAGATCGCCCGGTCGCTGCCGAACAAGCCGGTCGAGCTGACCGCTGATGCGACCAAGGTCGAGCTCGTCTGCGGCACCGCGAGGTTCACCCTGCAGACCCTGCCGGTCTCGGACTACCCGGCGCTGCCCACCATGCCTGAGTCGACCGGCACCATCGCCAGCGAGGACTTCGCCAAGGCTGTCGGCCAGGTCGTGGTCGCCGCCGGACGCGACGAGCTGCTGCCCGTGTTCACCGGCGTCCGGATGGAGATCGAGGGCGACACCCTCTCGCTGCTGGCCACCGACCGGTACCGGATGGCGCTGAAGGAGCTGCCGTGGAATCCGCGCAGCACCACCAGCGAGGGCGCGGCACTGGTGCCGGCCCGGGTGCTGGCCGAGACTGCGCGCTCGATGACCTCCGGAACCGACGTGACGCTCAGCCTGTCCAGCGCCGCCACCGGCGATGGCCTGATCGGCTTTGCGGGCACCGGCGCGGCCGGCACCCGCGAGATCACCACCCGGCTGCTGGACGGGGAGTTCCCCAAGGTGCGCCACCTGATGAGCGTTCAGCCGACGGTCACCGTCCGGGCCAACACCGCCGAGGTCGAGGCCTCGGTGAAGCGCGTCGCGCTGGTCGCCGAGCGCAACACCTCGCTGCGGATGCTGATCGGCGACGGCTCGATCACCCTCGAGGCGGCGACCGGCGACCAGGCCCAGGCCGTTGAGGCGCTGGAGGCCGTGGTGGTCGACGCGACCGGGCAGGGTCTTGCGATGACCGCGGCGGGCTTCAACCCGCACTACATCTCCGACGCCCTGGCCGCCCTCGACGCGCCCTACGTCCAGTTCTCGTTCACCGCCCCGGGCAAGCCCTGCCTGCTGATGGGGCTGGACGAGATCGACGGCGACCCGCGCGAGGACTACCGCCACGTCATCATGCTGATGCGGTTGCCCGCGTGACGTGTTCGTCACCCACCTGAGCCTGGCCGACTTCCGCTCCTACCCGGTCGCCGACGTCCCGCTCGACGCCGGGGTCACCGTCTTCACCGGCGCGAACGGGCAGGGCAAGACCAACCTTGTGGAGGCTGTGGAGTACCTGGCCACGCTCGGCTCGCACCGGGTCGCCACCGAGACGCCGCTGGTGCGCCACGGCGCCGAGCGGGCGATAGTACGGGCCCGCGTCCAGGCCGGGCCGGACGACCCGCGCCAACTGCTGCTCGAGGTCGAGATCATCCCCGGCCGGGCCAACAAGGCGAGCCTCAACCGGTCCCCGCTGCGCCGGCCGCGTGACCTGCTGGGTGCGCTACGGGCTGTCGTGTTCTCCCCTGACGACCTCGCGGTGGTGAAGGGCGACCCGTCGGAGCGGCGCCGCTTCCTCGATGAACTGATGACGTCGCGGTGGCCCCGGCTGGCCGGCGTCCGCGCCGACTACGACCGGGTGCTGAAGCAACGCTCCACCCTGCTCAAGTCGTTGTCGGGACGGGGTTCGCGGCCGGTTCCTGCCGATGTGGACGCCACGCTGGAGGTGTGGGACGAGTCCCTGGCGCGGCTCGGCGCCGAACTGGTCGAGGCGCGGCTGGCGACCCTGGCGGACCTGGCCCCGCAGCTGCAGGAGGCGTACGCCGACATCGCTCCCACCCGCAACCAGGCCTCGGCGCAGTACCAGGCGTCGTGGCGGCCGGCCGGAGCCGAACCAGGCCGCGACGAGCTCGTCGCCTTCCTGGTGGACGCGATGCGGCAGCGCCGCAGCGAGGAGATCGCCCGCGGGCTGGCGCTGGTGGGTCCGCACCGCGACGATCTCACGCTGGCGCTGTCCGGGCTGCCGGCCCGTGGCTACGCCTCACACGGCGAGTCGTGGTCGTTGGCGCTGGCGCTGCGGCTGGCCAGCCTTGCTGTGCTGCGAGCCGATGGGGTGGAGCCGGTGCTGGTGCTCGACGACGTGTTCGCCGAACTTGACGAGACCCGCCGCGACCGGCTGGCCCAGTTGACCCTGTCAGCCCAGCAGGTGCTGATCACCGCAGCCGTGGCGGCCGATGTCCCGACGGTGGTCGACGGTCGGCGGTTCCAGGTGACCGCGGGCGAGAACCCGACCGTGCTGGACGGGCCCGCCGAGGCAGCCGCGTCGCAGGCCGCGGCCGAACTGGCGGCGGACGCCTCGTCGAGCGACTCGTCGGCGGGGGAGGATGGGCGGGATGACTGACGACTCCGGCCACGATCCGCAGGGCCTCGACCTGGCCCGCCAGATCGCGCGTGCGGCGCGCGGCGGCGCCCCCGTGCCGGAGCGGCCCCGTCGCAAGCCGTCCGCAAAGCAGTCGAGGGACGGACTCGAGCCGCTGGGGGAGCTGATCAAGGAGGTCATCGACGACGCGGGCTGGTCGCGGGAGGTGAGCCTGCACCACCTGCTGGGTGGCTGGCCTGCCCTGGTCGGTGACCTGAACGCCGCGCACTCCACGCCCGAGTCGTTCCGTGACGGCGTCTTGACGGTGCGGGCGGAGTCGACGGCGTGGGCGACGTCGCTGCGCCAGATCGCCCCCCAGCTGCTCGCCCGCCTCAACGACCAGCTCGGCCAGGGCAGCGTCGCCCGCGTCGTAGTGGTGGGTCCGACCGCGCCGAGCTGGAAGAAGGGACGCCGGTCGGTCCCCGGCCGAGGCCCCCGCGACACCTACGGCTGACCGGCCGACACAAACCGGGGGATTCCGAGGGTTCGTGTGGATAGTGCACGAGCCCGCTGCCTGGGTCCCGGATCCTGTCTGCGAGGGTGACGGAATCGGCCCGCAGGCCGCTCAGGCCCCGCAGCTGCGTACCCGCTCCCATCGCCCCACCTGTTCGCCGCTCCCAGCCGTCCTCAACGGCCAGCCAGCGCGTGTCACGGTCTGGCGAACCCCGGGTTTTCGGGCCGGCGCGCTAGAATGGAGTGGTTCCGTTCCGAGCCGCCGCTGGAGGTCATCAGTGGCGGCCTCATCGTGGGTGCGCCCACAGTCCCAACCCGAAGGGGAGCCCGAGTGACACAAGAGTCCAGGGTGTCGGCGGTCGAGGCCGCCCACGTGGCGGCCGGCAGCTACGGCGCCGACGCGATCAAGGTCCTGGAAGGGCTGGAGGCGGTCCGCAAGCGCCCCGGCATGTACATCGGCTCCACCGGCGAGCGCGGCCTTCACCACCTGGTCTACGAGGTGGTCGACAACTCGGTCGACGAGGCGCTGGCCGGCTACTGCGACACCATCGTCGTCCGGCTGCTGCCCGAGGGCGGCGTCCAGGTCACCGACAACGGCCGCGGCATCCCGGTCGCCGAGCACCCCACCGAGAAGACGTCGGCCCTCACCGTCGCGCTCACCAAGCTGCACGCCGGCGGCAAGTTCGGCACCGGTGGGTACAAGGTGTCGGGCGGCCTGCACGGCGTCGGGGTCTCGGTGGTGAACGCGCTCAGCGAGCGCCTGGTGGTCGACGTCCGCAGGGAGGGCTACCGCTGGCAGCAGAGCTTCTCCCTCGGCGACCCGGACGCCCCGCTGGCGCGGCTGGAGAAGGTCGGCGACACCGGCACCACAGTCACCTTCTACGCCAGCCCCGACATCTTCGAGACGACCATCTACTCCTACGAGACGCTGGCCACCAGGTTCCGCGAGATGGCCTTCCTGAACAAGGGCCTGACGATCACCCTGATCGACCAGCGTCCCGACTACGCCGACGACCTCGAGACCGACGAGGTCGAGACCACCCGCGAGCAGACCTTCCGCTACGACGACGGCCTTATCGACTACGTGAAGTACCTCACCGGCTCGAAGGACACCATCCACCCCTCGGTGATCGCGATCGACGCCGTCGATGAGCGGATGAGCCTCGAGGTGGCGATGCAGTGGAACGTGTCGTTCAACGAGAGCGTCCACACCTTCGCCAACACGATCAACACCCACGAGGGCGGCACCCACGAGGAGGGCTTCCGCGCCGCGCTCACCAACACGGTGAACAAGTGGGGCGAGACCTGGGGGATGATCAAGAAGCGCGAGGACCGGGTGACCGGCGACGACATCCGCGAAGGCCTCACCGCGATCATCTCGGTCAAGCTCGCCGAGCCCCAGTTCGAGGGCCAGACCAAGACGAAGCTGGGCAACACCGAGGCCCGCTCGTTCGTCCAGAAGGTGGTCAACGACCTGCTGGGCGACTGGCTGGAGAAGAACCCGTCCGAGGGCAAGGACATAGTCCGCAAGTCGCAGGCCGCCGCCCAGGCAAGGGTCGCGGCGCGGAAGGCGCGCGACCTGGCCCGCTCCCGCAAGGGCCTGCTGAACGGGGCGGGGGAGTACGGCAAGCTGGCCGACTGCTCCTCGACCGAGCCGGCCGAGTGCGAGGTGTTCATCGTCGAGGGCGACTCCGCCGGCGGCTCCGCCAAGGGCGGACGGGACCCGCGCACCCAGGCGATCCTGCCGATCCGCGGCAAGATCCTCAACGTCGAGAAGGCGCGGCTGGACAAGATCCTGCAGAACCGCGAAGTGGCGGCGATCTTCAACGTGCTCGGCACCGGAGTCCAGGACGACTTCGACATCGACAAGCTGCGCTACCACAAGATCGTGCTGATGGCCGACGCCGACGTCGACGGGGCTCACATCCGCACCCTGCTGCTGACGCTGCTGTTCAGGTTCATGAAGCCGTTGATCCAGGGCGGCTACGTCTACCTGGCGCAGCCGCCGCTGTACCGGCTGCGCTGGACCAACGCGCCGCACGAACTCGCCTACACCGATGCCGAGCGGGACACGTTGCGGGATGCCGGCCTGGCGGCGGGCAAGAAGCTGCCGGCCCCGACCAACAACCCGATCCAGCGGTACAAGGGTCTCGGCGAGATGAACGCCGGCGACCTGTGGGACACCACAATGGACCCGGACAAGCGCACCCTCCTGCAGGTGACGCTGGACGACGCCGCAGCGGCGTCGGAGATGTTCTCGATCCTGATGGGGGAGGACGTCGAGCAGCGCCGGAGCTTCATCCAGCGCAATGCCAAGGACGTCCGCTTCCTTGATGTGTGACCGCCGAAGCCTGAGGAGACGACATGACAGACACCCCGATCGACGGGCCGGACGGCGAGAACACCGACGTGGTCGACGAGCCCACCGGGCTGGTCCCGACGGTGAGCCGCACCGAGGAGATCGACCTGCAGGTCGAGATCCAGCGGTCCTACCTCGACTACGCGATGAGCGTGATCGTCGGACGCGCGCTGCCCGACGTCCGTGACGGGCTGAAGCCGGTGCATCGCCGCGTCCTGTACGCGATGTACGACCGCGGCTACCGTCCCGACCGCGGCTGGAACAAGTGCTCCCGGATCGTCGGCGACGTGATGGGCCTGTACCACCCGCACGGCGACTCCGCGATCTACGACACCCTCGTCCGGCTGGCACAGCCCTGGGTGATGCGGGCCCCGCTGGTGGCCGGCCAGGGCAACTTCGGCTCGCCCGGCAACGACCCGGCCGCGGCGATGCGGTACACCGAGTGCAAGATGGCGCCGCTGGCGATGGAGATGGTGCGCGACATCGGCGAGGAGACAGTCGACTTCAAGCCGAACTACGACAACAAGGAGCTCGAGCCGACGGTCCTGCCGGCCCGCTTCCCGAACCTGCTGGTCAACGGGTCGACAGGGATCGCGGTCGGCATGGCCACCAACATCCCCACCCACAACCTGCGCGAGGTGGCCGAGGCCGTCCAGTGGGCGCTGGAGCACCCGGAGGCGACCAAGGAGGAGCTGCTCGAGGCCGCCATGGAGCGGATCAAGGGCCCCGACTTCCCGCTCGG
>JAEZGC010000323.1 GCA_023437345.1 Actinomycetes bacterium | reverse complement strand
GGCCGGGGAGCGGCGCCCGGGCGCGCAGCCGCCCGGCCACGCCGAGGCGCCCGGCCCCGCCGTCCTGCTGCGCCGGCTGCGTCCGGCGGTGAGCATCCCGCTGGCGCGCCACCGGATGCGTCCGCTGTTCGCCGACGCCGCCGAACGTGACGAGTTCGACGCCCGGCACTCACGCCACCGGATCCCGCAGGCCCGGCTGACCGACGCGGACGGCCCGCTGTTCCTCGGCATCGACGCCGGCTCGACCACCATCAAGGCGGTCCTGCTGAGCAGCCAGGACGAGATCGTGTTCAGCCACTACGAGGGCTCCAACGACCCGGTGGCGGCCGCCGTCCGGATCCTGCGGGAGGTGTACGACGGGCTGCCGCCCAGCGCCTACCTGGCCCACTCGTGCGTCACCGGCTACGGCGAGAGCCTGGTCAGGGCGGCGCTGCGGATCGACCACGGCGAGGTCGAGACGATGGCCCACTACCGGGCCGCCGAGCGGATCAGTCCCGGGGTGACGTCGGTCATCGACATCGGCGGGCAGGACATGAAGTACCTGCGGATCCGGTCCGGCGCCATCGACTCGATAGCGGTCAACGAGGCGTGCTCCTCGGGGTGCGGGTCCTTCCTGCAGACCTTCGCGCTCACCATGGGCACCGACGTGTCCTCGTTCGCCCGCTCGGCCCTGGAGTCCCGTTCCCCGGTGGACCTGGGCAGCCGGTGCACCGTGTTCATGAACTCGTCGGTCAAGCAGGCCCAGCGCGAGGGCGCCAGCCAGGCCGACATCTCGGCGGGCCTGTCGTACTCGGTGGTCCGCAACGCGCTCTACAAGGTCATCAAGCTGAAGGACGCGTCCCAGCTCGGCGACAAGGTAGTGGTCCAGGGCGGCACCTTCCTCAACGATGCGGTGCTGCGCGCCTTCGAGCTGCTGACCGGCGCCGAGGTGATCCGTCCCGACATCGCGGGGCTGATGGGTGCCTACGGCGCCGCGCTCACCGCGCAGCGCGCCTGGCCGTTGGGCGAGAAGTCGCAGGTGCTGGGGCCGCAGGAGCTGGACGGCTTCAGCGTGACCACAGCCCTCGACACCTGCCGGCTGTGCCAGAACCACTGCCAGCTCACCATCTCGACCTTCGGCGACGGCTCCCGGCACGTGTCGGGCAACCGTTGCGAACGCGGCGCCAGCACCGAGAAGGTGCCGCCGAAGTCCGAGCTGCCGAACCTCTTCGACTACAAGTACCGCCGCACCTTCGCCTACCGCCGGCTCACCGAGGACAAGGCGACCCGCGGCGACCTCGGCATCCCGCGGGTGCTGAACATGTACGAGAACTACCCGCTGTGGTTCACCATCCTGACCAACCTGGGTTTCCGGGTGACGATCTCTGGCCGGTCCAGCCACGACCTGTTCGAGCGCGGGATGGAGTCGATCCCGTCCGAGAACGCGTGCTACCCGGCCAAGCTCGCACACGGCCACCTCGAATGGCTGCTCGACAAGGGGATCCGCACGATCTTCTACCCGTGCGTGCCGTTCGAGGCAAAGGAGATAGGTCCGGCCGACAACCACTTCAACTGCCCGGTGGTGGCGTTCTACCCGCAGGTGCTGGAGAAGAACCTGCGCCGGCTGCAGGAGCCCGGGGTGCGCTTCCTTGCCCCGTTCCTCAACCTCAACGAGCCGGCCAAGCTCGCCGCCCGGCTGGTAGAGGTGTTCGCCGACTGGGGAGTGACCGCCGAGGAGGCCGCTGCCGCCGTCGAGGCGGGCTATGCCGAGGACGCCCGCTACAAGGCCGACATCCGTCAGGAGGGCCGCCGCGGGCTGGCCTGGCTGGCCGAGCGCAACCTGAAGGGGATCGTGCTGGCCGGACGGCCCTACCACGTCGACCCCGAGGTGAACCACGGCGTCCCGTCGCTGATCAACGGCCTGGGCATGGGGGTGTTCACCGAGGACGCCGTGATCGACGCCGGGAGCCCGCTGCTGGAGCGGCCGATCCGGGTGCGGGACCAGTGGGCCTACCACACCCGGCTGTACGAGGCGGCCGCCACCGTCGCCCGCGACCCCGACCTGCACCTTGTGCAGCTGAACTCCTTCGGCTGCGGGGTGGACGCGATCACCACCGACCAGGTGCAGGAGATCCTCGAGGCCGCCGGCGACGTGTACACGGTCCTGAAGATCGACGAGGTGTCCAACCTCGGTGCCGCGACTATCCGGCTCCGGTCGATGAAGGCGGCCGCCGCCGAACGGCGCGGGTCGGCGACGGTGTCCACCTACGGGCCGCTGGGGGAGCGCAGGCTGTTCACCGTCGACGCCCGCGACACCCATACCCTGTACGCCCCGCAGATGGCGCCGATCCACTTCCGGTTGCTGATGCCGGTGCTGCGCCGGATGGGCCTCAACGTCGAACTGCTGGAGAAGGCGTCCGCCGAGGACGTCGAGACCGGGCTGAAGTACGTCAACAATGACGCCTGTTTCCCCGCGATCATGGTGGTCGGCCAGCTGGTCAACAAGATCCGTTCCGGCGAGGCCGACCCCGACCGCATCTCGGTGGGGATCACCCAGACCGGCGGGATGTGCCGCGCGACCAACTACGCGGGGTTGCTGCGCAAGGCGCTGGCCGACGCCGGCTACCCGCAGGTGCCGGTGCTGGCGATCAGCGTCCAGGGCCTCGAGCCGAACCCCGGGTTCAAGCTCACCCCGGCGATCGCGCACCCGGCCCTGATGTCCTTCGTGCTCGGTGACCTGCTGCAGACCGTGCTGCTCCGGGTGCGTCCCTACGAGGCGATGCCGGGCAGCGCCCAGGAGCTGTACCGGCGCTGGGACACGATCTGCCAGGAGTGGTTGCAGCACGGCGGCTTCAGCCCGACCCTTGGCGGGTCGGTGGGCTACAGCTGGCTGGTGCGCCAGCTCGTCGAGGAGTTCGACAGGCTCCCGCTGCGCCGCATCCCGCGCAAGCCCAGGGTCGGGATCGTCGGCGAGATCCTTGTGAAGTTCCACCCGGACGCGAACAACCACGTGGTGGACGTGGTCGAGGCCGAAGGCTGCGAGGCGGTGCTGCCCGGAATCCTTCCGTTCTTCCTGATGCCGCTGTACTCGTCGCAGTACCAGTGGGACACCCTGGGCATCGGACGCAAGTCGCACCACGTCAAGCGGTTGGTGATGTGGCTGATCGAGAAGTACCAGGTCCCGGTCCGTCGCGCGCTGCGGGCGGCGCGCGGCAAGTTCGACCTGCCGCCGTCCATGGCCGAGCTGGCCGGCAAGGCCGACGGGATCATCTCGCTCGGCACCCGCGCCGGGGAGGGGTGGCTGCTCACCGCCGAGATGGTGGAGCTCATCGAGCTCGGGGCGCCGAACATCATCTGCGCGCAGCCCTTCGCCTGCCTGCCCAACCACGTGGTCGGCAAGGGCATGTTCGCCGAACTGCGGCGCCGCTACCCGCAGGCCAACGTGGTGTCGGTGGACTACGACCCCGGGGCGTCCGAGGTCAACCAGCTCAACCGGATCAAGCTGATGGTCGCCACCGCCCACAAGAACCACGACCCCGCCGGTCCCGCGCCGTCCCACCAGGACGTGCCGGCCCGTCGGGCCCCAGCCGTGCCGCGCTGACCCGCCCGGACCCTTCCGGTCCGACGGGCCCGCGGGAGGAGGCCTCAGCCGCGCAGCTTCGCCAGCACTGACGCCACCCGGCGGGCCCTGGTCTGGGCCGCCTTCGCCGTCTCGACAGCGGTGGCGTGCGCCTTCTTGTGGCTGTAGGCCAGCTTCTCCCACGCGGCGGCGGCAACCGGGTCCCCGGCCAGCGCAGCAGCCAGGTCGTCGGGGACCTCGACGGTCCTGGGTGCCTCGTCCAGCTCGAGCCTGACCTCCACCTCGTCGCCCGCCCCGCGGCCGGTGGCGCGGCGGGTCTCGGCGTTGAAGCTGAGCCAGAACTGGCCTCCCATGAACGCCGTGGTGTTCCGGTAGCTGTAGCCGTCGTCGATGGTCACCACCACGGGAACCCGCTTGCCGCGCCCGAAGGAGGCGACCACCTCGTCCGGCACCACGATGCCGACATTGTTGCCGCCGGTCGACTGCAGGACGGTGCGGAAGGAGGGCATCAGCCGAGGACCTGCCCGACCGGGACGTGGTCGAGCCCGAAGGCGGCCGCCACGGCCGGGTAGGTGATCTGGCCGGCGTGCGTGCTGAGCCCCTTGGCCAAGGCCGCATCCTCCCGCAGCGCCTGCCGCCAGCCGCTGTCGGCCAGGTGCAGCGCGTAGGCCAGGGTGGCGTTGGTCAGCGCCCAGGTCGACGTGTTGGGCACCGCCCCCGGCATGTTCGAGACACAGTAGAACACCGAGTCGTGCACCAGGTAGGTCGGGTCGGCGTGGGTGGTCGGACGGGAGTCCTCGAAGCACCCGCCCTGGTCGATGGACACGTCAACCAGCACCGAGCCGGGCTTCATCTGGGCGACCAAATCGTTGCTGACCAGCTTGGGCGCCTTCCCGCCCGGCACCAGCACGGTGCCGATCACCATGTCGGCGGCCAGCACCTGCTCACGCACCGACACCTTGCTGGACACGATGCCGTGCACCCGGTTCTCGTACCGCCAGAACGTGGTGCGCAGCTTGTCCAGGTCGGTGTCGAGGATCGTCACGTCGGCGCCCATGCCGAGCGCCACGTTCGCTGCGTTCTGGCCGGCCACGCCGCCGCCGAGCACCACGACCTTGGCGTTCGCGACCCCGCCGACGCAGCCCATCAGGACGCCGCGGCCACCCTGTGCCTTCATCATCGCGTGCGCCCCGACCTGGGGGGCCAGGCAGCCGGCCACCTCGGACATCGGGTAGAGCAGCGGCAACAACCCGCTGGGCAGTTGGACGGTCTCGTACGCGATAGCGGTCGTGCCGGCGGCCAGCAGCGCATCCAGCCCCTGCCGGTCGGCGGCCAGGTGCAGGTAGGTGAACAGCACCAGGTCGTCGCGCAGCCGGTGGTACTCCTCGGCGACCGGCTCCTTGACCTTCAGCACCAGTTCGCCGGCCGCCCACGTCGAGTCGGCGTCCGGCAGGATCGTCGCCCCCTGGGCGGCGAAGTCGGCGTCCGAGATGGACGACCCGAGTCCTGCGCCGGACTGGACGAACACCTGATGGCCGTGGCCGACCAGTTCGGCCACCCCGACCGGGGTGATGGCCACCCGGTACTCGTGGTTCTTGACCTCGGACGGGACGGCGATGCGCATCGGACCGCATCCTCTCTGGCGCGCGGGGTGGCGCCCGGGCCGACCGCCGGGTCGGCGGCGTGCGGTGCAATCTTTGCACCGCACC
>JAEZGC010000243.1 GCA_023437345.1 Actinomycetes bacterium | reverse complement strand
GCCGCGGCGCTGGCGCAGACGCTGCGCCGGGCCGGCATCGCCCGCGGGAACCTGGCCGCGGGGGTCCCGCTGGGGGTGTCGGTCGGCAAGACGAGGACTGTGCCGCTGGACGGCGCGGTCGAGGACTACCTGACCAGCCTGGCCGCGGTCGCCGGGGTCGCCGACTACCTGGCCATCAACGTGTCCAGCCCCAACACGCCGGGCCTGCGCAGCCTGCAGGACGGCGGCGCCCTTGGCGACCTGGCCGGTGCCCTGGTCGCGCGTGCCGCCGAACTGGCACCGCAGCGTCCGCTGCCGATCTTCGTCAAGCTCGCCCCCGACCTGGCCTGGCCAGAGGTGGATGACGTGCTGGCGGCCTGCGAGGCGGCCGGGGTCGCCGGCGTGATCGCGACGAACACCACCCTCGCCCGCGACGGGCTCAACCCCGCCGACCGGGTCCGCGGCGCGGAGGCGGGAGGCCTGTCCGGGGCGCCGCTGACCGCTCGCGCGCTGGCCGTGGTGCGTTATGTGGTGGAGCACACCGCCCTGCCGGTGATGGGGGTGGGCGGGATCATGACGCCGGTCGATGCCGATCGCATGTTCGACGCCGGCGCCCGGCTGATCCAGCTTTACACTGGCTTCATCTACCACGGACCGGCGTTGGTCTCGGCGATCAACACCGCGGACACAAGGAGGTCTCCGAGGTGACAACGTACTGGCGCCGACTCAGGGACCGGGTGTCCGAGCGCGGACCGCTGTGCATCGGGATCGACCCCCACCCGTCGCTGTTGACCGACTGGGGGCTGTCCACCGACGCCGCCGGGGTCGAACGGTTCGCCCGGCACCTTGTGGAGTCGCTGGCCGACAAGGTGGCGGTCTTCAAGCCGCAGTCGGCCTTCTTCGAGGCCTACGGGTCGGCGGGGGTGGCCGCGCTCGAGCGTGTGCTGGCCGACATCGGGCAGACCGACGCGCTGAGCATCCTCGACGTCAAGCGCGGCGACATCGGTTCGACGATGACCGCCTACGCCGACGCCTACCTGGCTGACGGCTCGCCGCTGGCCGCCGACGCGATCACCGTCTCTCCCTACCTGGGATTCGGTTCGCTGCAGCCGGCCATCGACGCCGCCCACCGGTACGAGCGAGGGCTGTACGTGCTGGCCCGGACCTCCAACCCGGAGGGTGGTGATGTCCAGCTCGCGCTGACCGGCAACGGTGACGGTTCGGTGGTGCAGGGCATCATCGACGCCGCCAGCGAGGTGAACCGGCAGTCCCGGCAGCGCGCGGTCGGCCTGGTGGTCGGGGGCACCCATTCGTCGCTGGGATGCGATGTGTCGGACTTCAACGGTTCCATCCTGGTTCCCGGGATCGGCTTCCAGGGCGGTCGGATGGAGGATCTTCCGGCGCTGTTCGGAGACGCCGTCGACCAGGTGCTCGCCGTCGTCGGACGCGGGATCATCGCCGCGGGACCGGATCGGGAGGCGCTGCGCGCGAAGGTCGACACGCTGCTGGCCTGACCTGCGCACGACGGCGCGCAATCGCCGCCGGGGATTCCCGGAAAACGCCCGCGTCCTCCCTTGTACGGCGCTACATTGGCCCCAGTAGCCGCCTTATTCCTCTGCCGGAGAATCAAGTGACCATTCCTCAGCTCACCACCGAGCAACTCGAGGCCGCCCGCGCCGCCGCCACTCAGGCCAGGCGCGCCCGTGCCGATCTGAAGGACAGCGTGCGTTCGGGCAAGATCAGCCTGTCGCAAGCCCTCGAAGCCGCAGCGGGCGACGACATCCTCGCCCACGTCAAGGTGGTGGACCTGCTGAAGTCGCTGCCGCGAGTCGGCGAGAAGCGCGCCGCGGTAGTGATGGAGAAGTTCGACATCGCACCGAACCGCCGGATCCGGGGCCTCGGCCGCCACCAGCTGGCCGGGCTGCGGACGGAGTTCGGTGAGCGGTGACGTCACCGTCATCTCCGGGCCCACTGCAGTCGGCAAGGGGTCGGTTGTAGGGGCACTGCGCGCCCGGCACCCCGCAGTCTGGGTGTCGGTGTCTGCGACCACCCGTCCGCCGCGCCCAGGCGAGGTGGACGGGGTCCACTACCACTTCGTCGACGACGCCGAGTTCGACAGGCTGGTCGCCACCGACGGGCTGCTGGAGTGGGCGCTGGTGCACGGCGCCGCCCGGTACGGCACCCCCGCGGCCCCGGTCGAGCGCGCTGTCGCTGACGGCCGCCGGGTGATTCTCGAGATCGACCTGCAGGGAGCCCGCCAGGTCAGGCGGCGGCTCCCCGGCGTCCGCTCGGTGTTCATCGCGCCGCCGAAGTGGGAGACGCTGCGGGAGCGGTTGCTGCACCGCGGCACCGAGTCGCAGGATGAGATGGAGCGTCGCCTCGCCACCGCGCAGGCCGAACTCGCCGCCGCCGACGAGTTCGACCACACGGTGGTGAACGACGATTTGGGCACTGCGGTCGACCAGTTGGTAGACTTGCTGGGCCTGTGAGGGCCGCCCAGTGCTGCCCGCAACATTTCTCCTGACCAGAAGGCATTTCTTTGAGCACCCAGATCCCTGAGGGCATCACCTACCCGCCGATCGACGACCTGCTGACCAAGGTCGACTCCAAGTACCGCCTCGTCCTCTACGCGGCGAAGCGCGCCCGCCAGATCAACGCCTACTACTCCCAGCTCGGCGAGGGCCTGCTGGAGAACGTCGGGCCGCTGGTCGACATCGGGATCCAGGAGAAGCCGCTTTCGATCGCCCTGCGGGAGGTCGCCGCCGGCGTCCTCGAGTGCACCGAGATCGACCCCGAGGCGGAGGCCGCCGCTCGAGCCGAAGCCGAGGCGGACCCCGACTTCTCGCTCGACCCGTTCGGCACCGACGACCTGGCCTGAGCCACCTGCCATGAGCCGGATCGTGCTCGGGGTCTCGGGCGGCATCGCGGCCTACAAGGCCTGCCTGCTGCTGCGCCGGTTCGCCGAGGCCGGCCATGACGTCGTGGCGGTACCAACCGCCAACGCCCTTGAGTTCGTCGGGCGCACCACCTGGGCCGCGCTGTCCGGCAACCCGGTCCACACCGACGTCTTCTCCGACGCCGACCAGGTACCGCACGTCCGGCTCGGCCAGCAGGCCGACCTTGTCGTGGTGGCACCGGCCACCGCCGACCTGCTCTCCCGGGCGGCCACCGGACGGGCCGACGACCTGCTCACCAACGTGCTGCTGACCGCGCACTGCCCGGTGCTGATGGTTCCAGCCATGCACACCGAGATGTGGTCGCACCCCGCCACCCGGGCCAACGTGGCCACCCTGCGCTCGCGGGGGGTGGTCGTGATGGACCCGGCGGAGGGACGCCTTGCCGGCGCCGACTCCGGCCCCGGACGGCTGCCGGAACCTGAGGACATCGACCAGCTCGCGACGTCGATCCTCGCTGACCCGGGCGTGGCCCCCCGGATGGCGGGCCGTGACCTGGCCGGCAAGCGGGTGCTGGTCAGCGCCGGCGGCACCCGCGAGGCGCTCGACCCGGTGCGCTACATCGGCAACTCGTCGTCTGGGCGCATGGGGCTCGCGCTGGCCCGTGCCGCCGCGGTCCGGGGCGCAGAGGTGACACTGGTGACCGCCAATGTCGCACTGCCGATGCCGTCGGGAGTCGAGACCGTCAGTGTCGTCTCGACCGGCGAACTCGCCGA
The DNA here is from genome assembly GCA_023437345.1 of Actinomycetes bacterium. Taxonomy (GTDB): domain Bacteria; phylum Actinomycetota; class Actinomycetes; order Propionibacteriales; family Propionibacteriaceae; genus Propionicimonas. Next base: position 2,163 of record JAEZGC010000243.1, on the reverse strand, counting down.
CCAGATGCTCAGCCGCGCCCGGCAGGCCGACGTGGTGGTGATGGCTGCGGCGCCTGCCGACTTCACCCCGGTCGCCCCCAGCGCCGGCAAGATCAAGAAGTCGGGCGACGCAGGGCTCACCGTCGAGCTGACCCAGACCGTGGACATCCTGGCGAGCCTTGCGGTGCGGCGTCCGGCCGGGCAGGTGGTGGTCGGCTTCGCGGCCGAGACCGCTGCCGACCCCGACGAGCTGCTGGAGCTGGGCAGGGCGAAGCTGGCCCGCAAGGGCTGCCAGCTGCTGGTCCTCAATGACGTCAGCGAGGGCAGGATCTTCGGCCAGGAGGCCACCGAGGTCGTCATCATCTCGCCGGACGCCGTCCTGGCCCGGGTCTCCTCGAGCAAGTCGGCAGTCGCCCATGCCATTCTTGACGCCGCACTGACCGTCGCCGAGAGGAAGCCAGAGTGAGCCGGCTGTTCACGTCCGAGTCCGTCACCGAGGGCCACCCGGACAAGGTCGCGGACTCGATCTCCGACCACGTCCTCGACGCCCTGCTGCGCGAGGACCACCGCAGCCGGGTCGCCGTGGAGACCCTCGTCACCACCGGCACCGTGGTGGTCGCCGGCGAAGTCACGACCGCGGGCTACGTCGACATCGCCGACCTGGCCCGCGCCAGGATCCTCGAGATCGGCTACGACTCCTCGGAGAAGAGTTTCGACGGCAGGTCCTGCGGCGTGCTGGTGTCGATAGGCACCCAGTCGCCCGATATCGCCCAAGGGGTGGACACCGCCCTGGAGACCCGTGCCGAGGGCTCCCACGACAGCCTCGACGCCCAGGGCGCCGGCGACCAGGGCCTGATGTTCGGCTACGCCTGCACCGACACCCCCACCCTGATGCCGCTGCCTGTCGACATCGCCCACCGGCTGGCCGAGCGGCTCGCCGAGGTCCGTCACCGGGCCGAACTCGACTTCCTGCTGCCCGACGGCAAGACCCAGGTGACAGTGGAGTACCAGGGCGACACCCCGGTGCGGGTCGACACCGTCGTGGTGTCCACCCAGCACACCGCCGAGGTGTCACAGGACACGATCGCCGCCGAGTTGCGCAGCCGCGTCATCGAGCCGGTACTGGCGCGCTACGACGTCTCGCACCAGGGACTGAAGGTGTACGTCAACCCGACCGGCAAGTTCGTGGTCGGCGGGCCGATGGGTGACGCCGGCGTGACCGGACGCAAGATCATCGTCGACAGCTACGGCGGAATGGCCCGGCACGGCGGCGGGGCGTTCTCCGGGAAGGACCCGTCGAAGGTGGATCGCTCGGCCGCCTACGCGATGCGCTGGGTGGCCAAGAACGTGGTCGCCGCCGGCCTCGCCGAGCGCTGCGAGGTGCAGGTCGCCTACGCGATCGGACGGGCGCACCCGGTCGGCTTCTACACCGAGTGCTTCGGCACCGAGAAGGTCCCGCTGGACCAGATCACCGACGCCGTACTGCAGGTGTTCGACCTCAGGCCGGCCGCAATCATCCGCGACCTCGACCTGCTGCGTCCGATCTACTCCCGGATCACCAACTACGGCCACTTCGGCCGCGAGCTGGACGTGATGACCTGGGAGCGGACCGACCGCGCCGCCGCGCTCGCCGCGGCCGTGAAGGGCTGAGCGTCAGCGGCTGACCCTAGGCTGTCGGCCATGGCTGAACTGGTGGCGAGCGTGGCGGTCGACGTCCCGCTGGCGCACCTCGACCGGCCCTTCGACTACCTGGTTCCCGAGGAGTTGCGGGCCGGGGCGGTGCCCGGCGCGAGGGTGCGGGTCAGGTTCGCCGGCCGTCAGGTGAACGGCTTCATCCTCGGGCTGTCGGACGGCTCCGACCACCCCGACCTGAAGCCGCTGCACGCCGTGGTGTCGGCCGAGCCGGTCCTCACCGGGCAGGTGGCGAGCCTGGTCCGCGCGGTGGCCGACCACTACGCCGGCAGCTTCGCCGACGTCGTCCGGCTCGCCGTGCCGCCCCGGCACGGGATCACCGAGAAAGCCGAGCCGCCCGACTATCCGGAGCCACGGCTGGACGGGCTGCCGGCCGGTCCACTGGGCGGGTACCCCGCCGGTGACGCGCTGGCCGACGCACTGGCCGCGGGCGGTGCGCCGCGGGCGGCCTGGACGGTGGCCCCCACCAGTGCCCCCGAGGGGGACTGGCAG
>JAEZGC010000134.1 GCA_023437345.1 Actinomycetes bacterium | reverse complement strand
CCCGGTTGGAGCATGGTGCGGACGAAACGTTTCGCGACGAGCGGGGAGAAGTGGCCGCCACCTACAAGGACATCCGGCGCCTGACCGGGCTGTCGCTGGCCACCATCTCCAAGTACTTCAACGGAGGGAATGTCCTCCGCGCCAACCGCGTCCTCATCGAGACGGCGGTCGGAGACCTCGGCTACCAGGTCAACGACTTCGCGCGCGGGCTGCGGAGCCGGCGCTCGCGCACCCTTGGCATCGTGATGGCCGAACTGAACTCGACCTTCAACACCACGATCGTGTCCGACATGGTGGAGCGCCTGCGCAAGGCCGGCTACGGCGCCATCATCAGCGATTCCCGTGGCAGCGCGGAAGCCGAAGCCGAGGCCATCCACTTCCTGCTCGGCAAGATGGTCGACGGGTTGGTGATCATCCCGGTGGGTGACCAGGTGGCGGGGCTGGACGCCGCCCGCGACCGCGGCATCCCGGTGATCGCCGTCGACAGGCCGATCGCCGCCAGCGTCGCCGACGCGGTGGTCGTCGACAACCGGGCAGCCGTCGGGTCCGCCGTCGACCTGCTCATCCGCGCGGGTCACACCGAGGTGGCCCTGCTCGCCGGCCCGGACGCGATGTTCACCATGCGGGAGCGCAGGATCGGTTTCCGGGACGCGGTCAGGAGCGCGACCGGACAGCAGCCCCGCCCGGAACTCACCCAGCCCGACGAGGCCAGCATCGAGGGCGGCTACCGCGGCATCCAGCGGCTGGGTGGTCTGGCCGCAGCGCCGACGGCGGTGATCTGTGCCAACTACGAGTTCACCCTCGGCGCGACCATGGCCCTCAACGAACTCGGCCCCGACGTGCCGCGCCCAGCGATTGTCGGGTTCGACAACCTCGACCTCTCCCGCATCATCAGGCCGCGGCCGAGCCTGGTCGTGCAGCCGGTCAGCGAGATCGCCGCCCGGGCCGCCGAGCTGGTGCTCGGCCGCATCGAAGGGGATCTGCTCGGCGAGCCCCGCACTGTCGTGCTCCACACCGAGCTCGTCGTCGGCGACCGCTCCACCCTCGCGCCTCCGGGAGGAATCGCATGACAGTCCTCACCGTCACGCTCAACGCCGCCATCGACAAGCGGTACGACGTGCGCGCCGTCGTGCTGGGTCAGGTGCAGCGCGTCGACCGCGTGCTGGCCAGCGCCGGCGGCAAGGGGCTCAATGTCGCCAGGGGCGCCACGCTGTGCGGCCAGCGCGTCCTCGCCACCGGGTTCGTGGCCGGGTTCGCCGGCGGCTTCATCACTGCCGGAGTCGTTGCCGAGGGGATCGGGGACGAGTTCGTCAGGGTCGATGGCGAGAGCCGCACCTGCATCAACATCATCGACGACGCCGGGACCTCGACAGAGTTCCTCGAGCCCGGCGTCGCGGTCACCCCTGCCGACCTCGCCGCGCTGCAGCGCCGGTTCGTCGCGCTCCTGCCCCAGGTGGACGTCGTGACGCTGTCCGGCAGCGCGCCGGCCGGCTGTCCGGCTGACGTCTACGCGCCGCTGATTCGCGCGGCGCGGGACGCCGGGCGGGTGGTGATCCTCGACACGAGCGGCGCCGCACTGGCCGAAGGGCTGCGGGCAGCGCCGTCGGTGGCCAAACCGAACCGGGAGGAACTCGCCGCGCTGGTCGGGGCCGAGCTCCCCGCGCTCGCCGACGTCGTAGCCGCGGCCCGGACGCTGTGCGCCGACGGCACCGGCTGCATTGTGGTGTCCCTCGGCAGCGAGGGCGCGCTGGCCGTCACCCCCGCCGAGGTGCTGCGGGTGCGGGCGCCCAAGGTGACGGCGGTCAACCCGGTAGGCTGCGGCGACGTCCTGGTCGGCGGGCTCGCCAGCGGGCTGGCCCAGGGGTTGGCGATGCCGGACGCGCTGGCGCTCGCCGTCCGGGTGTCGGCAGCCGCCGCAGCGCACCCGGAGACCGGACGCTTCGATCCCGCCTACGCCGACTCGCTCGCGGCGTCCGTCACCGTCGAACCGAACTGAACAGGACAACCCATGCTGAGTTCCTTGAGTGATCTGGCCCGGGCCGCCGATTCGGCAGGTGTTGGACTGGGGGCGTTCAACGTGATCCACCTCGAGCACGCCACAGCCTTCGTGCGGGCGGCCGAACTAGCCGGTCGCCCGGTCGTGCTGCAGATCTCGGAGAACGCCGTGCGCTACCACGGCGCCCTCGCCCCGCTGTGCCTCGCGACGCTGGCCGTCGCCCGCGGGTCGTCGGCTCAGGTGGCGGTGCACCTCGACCACGCCGAGGACGTCGACCTGATCGCTGAAGCGGTCGGGCTGGGAGTCAGCTCGGTGATGTACGACGGGTCCCGGTTGCCGGATGCCGAGAACCGCGCCACGACCCGCGAGGTGGTCGCCCTCTGCCACGCGAACGGAGTCGATGTCGAGGCCGAGCTCGGAGAGGTGGGAGGCAAGAACGGCGTCCACGACCCGTCCGCGCGAACCTCGCCCACCGACGCCGCGCGGTTCGTCGCCGAGACCGGCGTCGACCTGCTCGCGGTCGCAGTGGGGTCGTCCCACGCCATGACCACGAGGGATGCCCGGCTGGACGAGGACCTGATCCGCGCGATCCGGGCCGGCGTCCAGGTGCCCCTTGTGCTGCACGGCTCGTCCGGCGTCTCCGACCAGGGCATGGTCGGCGCTATCGCGGCCGGGATGACCAAGATCAACGTCTCGACCCACCTCAACAAGGTCTTCACCGGGTCGGTCCGGGCGACGCTGGCCGCCGATGAGGGCCTGGTCGACTCACGCAAGTGGCTGGGCCCGGCCCGGGAGGCCGTGGCTGCCGAGGCTGCCCGCCTGCTCACCCTCTACGGGCAACCGCGCTGACGCCGCTCCCGGACCCTGGCGTCCGGGTCAGCCCGCGCTGATCCGTCCGTCGATCAGGGTCAGCCCGTCCTCCTCGTTGCTGATCACCACGGGCAGCACTATGTCGCGGGCGGGGGCCTGGAGACCGTCGATCCGCTCCAGCAGCATCCTCGCCGCGGTCAGGCCCAGTTCGCGCGCCGGCAGGTGCGTGACCAGGATCCCCATCGGCGACAGCACCACCAGCGGCAACCCGCCGAAGGCCATCACGCCCGTGGCGGGGGGCAGGATGCCGCGGTCGGCCAGCACGCGGATCACGCCGGTGGAGAGCTTGTTGTTGGCGGCGAAGATGGCGTCCGGCGGTTCGTCGAGCGCCAGCAGGGAGCGGGTCGCCTCCTCGCCGCCGGCCACGGTGAACTCGGCGCGGCGCAACAGGTCCGGCGACGGCGTGCTACCGGTGAACTCCTCGACGGCCGTGCGCCAACCTGTGGCCCTGTCCTCGGCGGTCTCCACCCGTTCGGGGCCGCTCACGCAACCGATCCGGCGATACCCCGACTCGAGCAGGATCCGGGTGCCCGCGATGGCGCCACCGATGTTGTCGGCGACCACCGCGTCGAACTCGTTGCCCGGCGCCCGTCGGTCGACGCAGACCACGGGGACGCCGCGCACCCTGGCGAGCTCGAGGTCGGTGGTGCGGCTGCTGGGCACCATGATGATGCCGGCCACCGGGTCGCTCACTGCCACCCGGAGGTACTCCTGCTCCCGCTCGGGGTCCTCGTCGGTGTTGCACAGCATGACCGAGTAGCCCTGGGCGCGGGCCACGTCCTCGACGGCACGGGTCATGACTGTGAAGAACGGGTTCTCGATGTCGGGCACCATCATGGCGATGATCTCCGAGGACGAGGTGCGCAGCCGCCGGGCGTTCCGGTTGGGCACGAAGCCGAGTTCGGCTGCTGCACGATTGACGGCCGCAGCCCGGCTGGGGGTGACCTTGATGCCGTTGAACACCCGGGACACTGTGGCGGGGGACACCCCGGCCAGGGCGGCCACGTCGTAGATGGTGACCATCATGCGCCGCCCGGGAACCACGGGCGAAGCGCCCGGTAGGCGTCGGCGAACCGCTCGAGGTGGCGGGAATGGGCCAACCTGCCGTCACCTGGGGCGAATTCCGATTCCACGCAGGACAGCGTAGGGGCGATCGAGAAGTCGGCCACGCCAAGCCCCACCAGCCCGGTCACGGCAGCGCCGAGGCTGTTCGCCTGGACGGTCACGCTGCGGCGCCGGACCG
>JAEZGC010000108.1 GCA_023437345.1 Actinomycetes bacterium | reverse complement strand
CGCCGTGGGCGTCCGGGACCGGCACTTGCCGCTCGTGGGCTACGCGAGTCTCCCCTGACCTTCATCGGGTCAAGGATAGGTGGCTCAGCCCTTGAACCGCGGGAAGGCAGCGGCACCGGCGTAGCGGGCCGCGTCCTCCAGGTCCTCCTCGATGCGCAGCAGCTGGTTGTACTTCGCCACCCGCTCGCTGCGGGCCGGGGCACCGGTCTTGATCTGGCCGCACCCGAGGGCGACGGCAAGGTCGGAGATCGTGGTGTCCTCGGTCTCGCCGGACCGGTGGCTCATCATCGTGGAGTAGCCGCTGCGGTGGGCGAGGGTGACCGCGTCGATGGTCTCGGTGAGGGTGCCGATCTGGTTCACCTTCACCAGCAGCGCGTTGGCGGTGCCGGTGTCGATGCCGCGCTGCAGCCGCTCGACGTTGGTGACGAACAGGTCGTCTCCGACCAGCTGGACCTTGTCGCCGAGCTGCTCGGTGATGGTCTTCCAGCCGTCCCAGTCGTCCTCGTTCAGCGGGTCCTCGATGGAGACCAGCGGGTACTTGGCGACCAGCTCGGCGTAGTAGGCGGTCATCTCGGCTGCGGTCTTCTTGCCACCCTCGAAGGAGTAGCTGCCGTCCTCGTTGTAGAACTCGCTCGCGGCCACGTCCAGCGCCAGCGCGATGTCCTTGCCCGGGGTCAGGCCCGCCTTCTCGATGGCCTCGATGATCAGGTCGAGCGCTGCCGCGTTGCTGTCAAGGTTCGGGGCGAAGCCGCCCTCATCGCCCAGGCCGGTGGCCAGGCCGCGCGACTTCAGGACCGCCTTGAGGGAGTGGTACACCCCGGCGCCCATCTCGAGCGCCTCGGCGAAGGTCGCCGCACCGATCGGGGCGATCATGAACTCCTGGATGTCGACGTTGGAGTCGGCATGCGAGCCGCCGTTGAGGATGTTCATCATCGGCACCGGCAGCAGGTTGGCGGTCGGGCCGCCAAGGTAGCGGTAGAGCGGCAGGCCGACGTACTCGGCGGCGGCGTGCGCCACGGCGAGCGAGACGCCCAGGATGGCGTTCGCGCCGAGGGTGGCCTTGTTCGGGGTGCCGTCGAGCTCGATCATCGCCTCGTCGATGGCGCGCTGGGCGGTGGCGTCCTCGCCCATCACCTCGGGGGCGATCTGCTCGATGATGTTCTCGACTGCCTTCAGGACGCCCTTGCCGCCGTAGTGGGCGTCGTCGCCGTCACGCAGCTCGACTGCCTCGAAGGCGCCGGTGGAGGCACCTGACGGGACGGCAGCGGTGCCTTCGGAGCCGTCCTCCAGGACGACCTGGACCTCGACGGTGGGGTTGCCGCGCGAGTCGAGGATCTGGCGCGCGCCAATCTGGTCGATGAATGCCACTGTTCAGCCTTTCAGACGTGGTTCTTTCCACCTCCCACACTATCGCTTTTGCTCTGCCTCCTTCAGGGCCGCCTCCAGCCCCCGCAAGGCAATCCGGGTCTCCTGCTCGGGGTCGATTCCGAGCGCCTCACACACCGCTACCAGCCGCAGGAACTCGGCACCCACGGCGTCCGGGTCCATCGGCCGGACCTCGATCCCGAACCGGTCCGGCTGCAGGCCGTGGCTGCGCGCCCTGGCTATCACCTTGTGGGCCCGCGCCAGCGCGGAGAGCCGGTGCGGGATGCCGTCCAGGACCGATTCGCGGCTCTTCTCCACCGCCTTCTTCTGCTCCCAGGACGCGGTGAGGTCGTCAGGCACCGCGGCGTCGGAGAACACGTAGGGGTGCCGCGCGATGAGCTTGTCGGCGATCCGGGTGGCAACGTCCTCGATGTCGAACCTGCCCGATTCGGCGGCGATCTCGGCGTGGAACAGCACCTGCAGCAGCAGGTCGCCCAGCTCCTCCAGCAGGTCGGCGTCGGACCCGGTCTCGATCGCCTCGATGAGCTCGCAGGTCTCCTCGACCAGGTAGTGGACCAGCGACTCGTGGGTCTGCTCGGCGTCCCACGGGCAGCCGGTGCGCAGGGCGTGCATCACGCCGATCAGCCGGGCTACCTGCGGGTAGTCCCCCATCGGATCAGGAGTTCGCGGTCGGCGTCGGCGCCGGGCTGGACAGCGAGCCGCTGCCCGACGTGAGCTGGGCGAGGGTGGCGTCCCAGCTGCCGTATCGCGGGTTGACGCGAACCGGGACGGCGGCCGCGGTGGTGGCGAAGTCGGTCTCGCCGAGTTCGGTGCGGATCAGCAGCGCCGCGGCGTAGTCGTCGACGATCTGCGCCATGCCGGGCTGCTGGCTGAGGGCGGTCAGGTCCTGGTACTGGGCGACCGTCCCCTGCCGGTCTTCGGCGGTGGTCGTGACGCCGCGCTCGACGCCGACGGCGCGCCCCACCTCGTTGCCGATCAGGACGGTGGCGGCCAGCCGGCGCTGGGCACCGGGCGCATCGGGGGTCTCGAAGACCGTGGCGAGCGCCTGCGCCACGTGGTCGATCTGGGCCTCGGTGATGACCACCTGGTTGACGGTGGCCGCCGTGGCGGGGCTCTGGCCCGCGCACCCGGTCAGCGCCAACACCGCGGCCATGACTGCGACGACCGCCTTGAGGGCCCGTCCCATGCTCGACTCCTACTCGTCCTGGACGCTGTGATCCTAGCCGGTGGCGCTGACCGGATAGACATCGGCGAGCAGCTGCCGCGCCCAGGCCAGCAACTCGGCGTCGGTCACCGGCTGGCCGCCGATCGGGCGGGTCATCGGCCGCGGCACCAGGATGTGGCCGGCGGCCCTGCGCAGCTGGGCTCCGGGGTACACCCGGCCAAGCCGGACCTGGGCCGCCTCGCTGAGGTCGGCCGGGGCGAACCGGATCTGGCTGCCCTGGGCGACCACCTCGGTCACCCCGCGGCGGCGCGCCTCCAGCCGGAACTCGGCCACCGCCAGCAGGGCCGCCACCGGCGGCGGCGGGTCGCCGTACCGGTCGACAAGTTCTTCGCGGACGGCGGCGAGCTCGGCGGTGGTGGTGACCTGCGCCAGCCGCTTGTACATCTCCAGCCGCAGCCGTTCGCTCTCGATGTACTCCACGGGCAGGTGAGCGTCGACCGGGAGCTCGATCCGCATCTCCGGCTCGGGTTCGGCGTCCTCGCCGCGGAACTCGGCGACCGCCTCGCCGACCAGCCTGATGTACAGGTCGAAGCCGACCTCGGCGATGTGGCCCGACTGCTCCCCGCCCAGCAGGTTGCCGGCGCCGCGGATCTCGAGGTCCTTCAGCGCGATCGCCATCCCCGCCCCGAGGTCGGTGTGGGCGGCCATCGTGGCGAGCCGGTCGTGGGCGGTCTCGGTGAGCGGCTTCTCCGGCGGGTAGAGGAAGTAGGCGTAGCCGCGCTCGCGACCGCGTCCGACCCGGCCCCGCAGCTGGTGCAGCTGGGACAGCCCGAGCAGGTCGGCCCGCTCGATCAGCAGCGTGTTCGCGGTCGAGATGTCGAGGCCTGCCTCCACGATCGTGGTGCAGACCAGGACGTCGTAGCGCCGCTCCCAGAAGTCGACCATCACCTGCTCGAGGGCGTGCTCGTTCATCTGCCCGTGGGCGACCGCGATCCGCGCCTCAGGGACCAGTTCGGCGAGCCGCTTGGCGGTCTTCTCAATCGAGTTGACCCGGTTGTGGATGTAGAACGCCTGGCCCTCCCGGGCCAGCTCGCGGCGGATCGCTGCGCGCACCTGCCGCTCGTCGTAGGGGCCGGCGAAGGTGAGGACCGGGTGCCGCTCCTCGGGCGGCGTGGTGATCACGCTCATCTCGCGGATCCCGGTGATCGCCATCTCGAGGGTGCGCGGGATCGGGGTGGCGCTCATCGCCAGCACGTCGACGTTCAGCCGCAGCTTCTTCAACGCCTCCTTGTGCTCGACGCCGAACCGCTGCTCCTCGTCGATCACCACCAGCCCGAGGTCCTTGAAGGCGATCTGGTCGGAGAACAGCCGGTGGGTGCCGACCACCACGTCGACAGCACCGTCGGCAAGCCCGGCGACCACCTTCTTCTTCTCGGCGTCGGTCTGGAATCTGCTGAGCGCCGAGACGGTGACCGGGAACCCGGCGTACCGGTCGGCGAAGGTGGCGTGGTGCTGCTGCACCAGCAGGGTGGTCGGGACGAGGACGGCTACCTGCTTGCCGTCCATCACCGCCTTGAAGGCGGCCCGTACTGCGATCTCGGTCTTGCCGTAGCCGACGTCGCCGCAGATCAGCCGGTCCATCGGGACGAGCCGCTCCATGTCGGCCTTCACCTCGGTGACGGCGGCCAGCTGGTCGGGCGTCTCGACGTGCGCGAAGGCGTCCTCGAGCTCGCGCTGCCACACCGTGTCGGAACCGAACGCGTGGCCCTTGGACGCCTGCCGGGCGGCGTACAGCTTGATCAGTTCGGCGGCGATCTGGCGGACCGCCTTGCGGGCGCGCGAGGTGCGCTTGGCCCAGTCGGCGCCGCCCATCCGGTCCAGGCTGGGCGCTTCGCCGCCCACGTAGCGGGTGACCAGGTGCAGCTGGTCCATCGGGACGTACAGCCGGTCGCCGGGCTGGCCGCGCTTACTGGGCGCGTACTCGATCACCAGGTACTCCCTGGTGGCGCCGGCCACTGCCCGGGTGACGAGTTCGACGTAGCGCCCGACGCCGTGCTGTTCATGGACCACCGGGTCGCCGGCGGTCAGTTCGAGGGGGTCGATCTGGTTCTTGCGCCGGGCCGGCATCTTGCGCGCCGACTTGTCGGTGTCGCGCTGGCCCGACAGGTCGGCGGCGGTGAACACCGCCAGCCCGATCGCGGGCAGGGTGAAGCCGTGTCGCAGTTCGGCCACGCAGACGGCGACGATCCCCTCCGGCAGCGTGGCGTCCGGGTCGAGCGCGACCGGCAGGTCGGCCCCCTTGAGCACCTCCACCATCCGCTGCGCGAGGCCCTGGGAGTCGGCGACCAAGACCGTGCGGTGCCCGGCCCGCAGCGACTCGGCCACCGCGTTGATCGCCGCCTCGGTGTCGCCGCGCCAGACCGGCGCCTCGGTGGCGTCGACCTGCAGCGAGGTGACGCCACCCGGCTCGGCGGTCTCGGCCGACCCTGGCTCGTCAACCTCGCCGCTGCTGAACGGCGAGAGGCTCCACCACGCCTGCCCGCGCGCCAGCGCGTGCCCGCGGACGTCGGCGAGGCTGCGGTAGGCGGACGCGCCGAGGTCGATCGGCTCCTTGCCGCCCTCGGCGGCCGCCGCCCAGGAGGCGTTGAGGAATTCCTCGCTGGTGGTGACGAGTTCGTGGGCGCGGGCCCGGATCCGCTCCGGATCGCTGACCAGCACCCGGGCGGTCGCCGGGAGCACGTCGATGAGCAGTTCAAGTCCGTCGACCAGCACCGGGGCCAGTGCCTCCATGCCGTCCACGGCGTGGCCCTGGGAGATCCTGTCGAACAGTTCGCCGAGGGTGCCCTCCACGTTCGCGTAGCGTTGGGCGAGCGAGGCGGCGCGCTCCTTGACCGCGTCGGTGATCAGCATCTCCCGGCACGGCGAGGCGGTGACTTCGGGAAGCGTCTCGGCCATCGAGCGCTGGTCGGCGACCGAGAACTGCCGGATCTCCTCGATGGTGTCGCCGAAGAAGTCGATCCGGACGGGGTGCTCGGAGGTGGGCGGGAAGACGTCAACTATGCCGCCGCGGACGCAGAACTCGCCGCGCCGCTCCACCAGGTCGACCCTGATGTAGGCCGCCGCCACGAGGGCACGCGCCACGTCGCCGATGTCGTAGTCCTGTCCGGCGACGAGGCGGACCGGGAGCAGGTCGCCGAGTCCCACCACCTGCGGCTGCAGGATCGCCCGGACCGGTGCCACGACCACCCGCGGGGCGGGGCGCGGGTCGTTGCCGAGGAGTCGCCGCAGCACCTCGAGGCGGCGTCCGACGGTGTCGGAGCGCGGGCTGAGGCGCTCGTGCGGCAGCGTCTCCCAGGCCGGGTAGTACGCGACCTCGTCAGCGCCCATCAGGGAACCCAGGATCGCGGTGGCGGCTTCTGCCTCACGGAAGGTGGAGGTGACCAGCAGCACCGGGTCGTCGGTGCGGGCGGCGAGCGCGGTCGCGAGCAGCGGCCTGGCTGCGTCCACCACAGTGATGTCGAGGGCGGGGACGCGCGCCGACGCGGCGTCGAGGCAGGCAGCGACGGCCGGATCGGTCGCGAACAGCTCTACCAGACCCGCCATGCGCACCGGCCCACCTTACCCCCGGGCGCCGACGGTCAGCCCCGCGGATCGTCGGGGTCGGTGGGCTGGTAGCTGAGGATGTCCGAGGGTTGGCAGTCCAGCTCACGGCAGAGCGCATCGAGGGTGGAGAACCGGATCGCGCGAGCCCGGTTGTTCTTCAGCACCGAGAGGTTCGCCACCGTGATCCCGACCCGGTCCGCCAGCTCGGTGAGGGTCATCCGGCGGCGGGCGAGCTCCAGGTCGAGGTTGACCACAACAGCCATCAGATCACCTCGCTGAGCTCGTGCTTCATTCCGGCGGCCTGGCGCAGCAGGCCCTTCATCACGGCCATCAGCAGCGCGAAGGCGCCGAGTCCCGTTCCGACCGCCGCGAGCATGAGCATGAGCGCGGGCGGGTTGGCCTCCACCACCAGCGTCAGGTACGCATCGGTCCCGAGCAC
>JAEZGC010000103.1 GCA_023437345.1 Actinomycetes bacterium | reverse complement strand
CCCATGATGAGCGCACCGACCATGGCGCCGGAGATCCGTCCGATGCCGCCGGTCACCGCGGTGCCGCCGATGAAGCAGGCCGCGATAGCGTCCAGCTCGTAGTTCAGGCCGGCGGTCGAGGTGGCGGCGTTCGCCCGGGAGGTGGCCACCACGGCTGCGACCGCGGCGAGCACGCCCATGTGCACGAAGATCAGGAAGTTCGTGCGGGCGGTGTTGATCCCGGACAGGATCGCGGCGTTCAGGTTGCCGCCGATGGCGTAGACGTGGCGACCGAACACCGTTCGGTTGAGCACGAAGCTGTAGATGAAGATCAGGGCCCCGACGATCACCAGGACGACCGGGGTGCCGCCGGCGCTGAGCGCCAGCAGCCCGGCCAGGGCGAGGATCGCAGCCGAGATCACGGTCAGCTTCACGACCAGCAGCGGCAGCGGCTCAGGCTCGATGCCGTGCTTGACCTGGGACGACCGGGAACGGAACTGGGACCACACCAGGCCGGCCACGCCGATGATGCCGATCACCATGGTGACGATGTCGAACTGGCCCACCGAGCCCAGGAACCTGGGCAGGGAGCCGGACGCGATGTTGACGAAGCCCTGGTCGAAGCTGGCCATCGTGAAGCCTGCGATAACGATCGCCAGACCGCGGAACATGAGCATGCCGGCCAGCGTCACGATGAAGGCGGGGATCCGGAAGTAGGCGACCCAGAACCCCTGCCAGCAGCCGACCAGTACGCCGAGGACGAGCGCGAGCCCGACCGCCAGCGGCCAGGGCCAGTCCCAGTGGTACATCGCCCAGCCGAGGACGCCACCGATGAAGGCGACCACGGACCCGACCGACAGGTCGATGTGGCCGGCGACGATCACCATCACCATCCCGATCGCCAGGATCAGGACGTAGGCGTTCTGGCCGATCAGAGCCGCGACGTTGTCGGGGCGCAGCAGCGTCCCGCGGCTCAGGACGTTGAACACGATGACCACGAGGACGAGCGCGGCCATGATGCCGTACTGGCGAAGATTGCCGCGCAGCGCGTCCTGGATCCGGAGTGTGCCGCGAGCCGGCTCTTGCAGGGTGCTAACCATCGTCAGGCCTCAACTTCTTTGGTCATGAGTCGCATTAGGTGTTCCTGGGTGGCGTCGGCGCGTGCCACGTCCCCGGTGATTCTGCCCGCACTGAGCGTGTAGATGCGATCGCACAGTCCGATCAGCTCAGGCAGTTCTGAAGAGATCACCAGCACGGCTTTGCCGGCGTCGGCGAGCTGGTTGATGATCGTGTAGATCTCGAACTTCGCCCCGACGTCGATGCCTCGGGTGGGCTCATCGAGGATGAGGACCTCGGGGTCGGTGAAGACCCACTTGGCCAACGAGACCTTCTGCTGGTTCCCGCCGGACAGCTTGCCGACCTGGGATTCGACGGTGGGGGCCTTGACGGTGAGATCCTTGCGCAGCTTGTTGGCTGCGACGAACTCGCCGTTGGGTTCGATGACGCCGCGGGCTGCCACCTTGCGCAGCGCGGCGGCGGTCATGTTCTCCTTGACCGACTGGATCAGGTTGAGCCCGTACCGCTTGCGGTCCTCCGAGACATACGCGATGCCGTGGGCGACCGCCTGGCCGACCGTCCGGGTCTGGACGGGCTCGCCGTTGCGGTACACGGTGCCGGTGATCTCGCGGCCGTAGGTCTGGCCGAAGATGCTCATCGCCAGCTCGGTGCGGCCCGACCCCATCAGGCCGGCCAGGCCGACGACCTCGCCGGCGCGGACGGTGAGCGAGGCGTTGTCGACCATCTTGCGTCCGACGTCGACCGGGTGGTGGACGGTCCAGTCCTCGACCCGGAAGACCTCCTCGCCGATGTCGGGGGTGCGCTCGGGGAAGCGGCTGTTCATCTCGCGGCCGACCATGCCCTTGATCAGGCGCTCCTCGGTAATCCCGGAGGCGACGTCGAGGGTCTCGATCACACGGCCGTCGCGCAGCACGGTGATCGAGTCGGCGATGGACAGGACCTCGCCCAGCTTGTGGGAGATGATGATCGAGGTCACGCCCTGGTCGCGCAGCGCGCGGACGAGGCCGAGCAGATGGGCGGAGTCGGTGTCGTTGAGGGCGGCGGTCGGCTCGTCGAGGATGAGCAGTTCGACCCGCTTCGAGAGCGCCTTGGCGATCTCGACGAGCTGCTGCTTGCCCACGCCGATGTCGACGATCCGGGTCATCGGGTGTTCGCTGAGGCCTACCCGGTCGAGCAGGGCGGCCGCCTCGCGCTGGGCTGTGTTCCAGTCGATCACGCCGGCGGTGGCGCGCTCGTTGCCGAGGAAGATGTTCTCGGTGATGGACAGGAACGGCACGAGTGCCAGCTCCTGGTGGATGATCACGATGCCCCGCTGCTCGGAGTCGCGGATCGTCCGGAACGCGCAGTGCTCGCCGTGGTACATGACATCGCCGGTGTAGGTGCCGTGCGGGTAGACCCCGGACAGGATCTTCATCAGGGTGGACTTGCCGGCCCCGTTCTCACCGCAGATGGCGTGGATCTCGCCGCGCTGGACAGTCAAGGTGACGTCCTGCAGCGCCTTCACGCCGGGGAACTCCATGGATATGCCGCTCATCTGCAGAATCGCGGACTGGTCGGTCATCGGTCTCCTTCGGGTGGTGACGTACGTGCTGAGTAGAACGGGTGTGCCGGGCAAGGGCCCGGC
>JAEZGC010000020.1 GCA_023437345.1 Actinomycetes bacterium | reverse complement strand
GGTGGCCCGCGACTGGCCGTTCCTGCCCTTCCCCGACCACCTCGTGCTGACCGCAAGGGAGGGCCGCGACGGCGGGGTCGCGCTCTACGACGACGGCGTCCTCTACGAGTTCGGCGCCGGACGGCCGTGGCTGGTGCGTGACCCGTCCGGTGAGGTGGTGCTGGACGGCGGGGACATCGACTTCAGTCCCCCCGACGAGCCGTCGGACGCCCAGACCCAGGCGGGCCTGTTCCTGGTCAAGCTGCACATCGGGATGGGCAGACTGCGCCGCGGCGAACGGCTCGCGGCCGGCGTCCACCTGCGGTACCACGCCGTCACCTGCCTGGCCGAGGCGCTTCGGCAGCGACTCGCCCCGGCTGCCGAGCGGAACCCTTTCGACCCGCTCCGCCGGCTGGAGGACGTGCTGCCACAGCTCGCGGCGCGTCTGGACGCCCTGCTCGCCAGCGACCTGGAGAGCTGCGGCAGGGGCCTGTTCGACCTGGCCCGCGAGCAGCTCGAGCCGGACTGGTCGCAGTTCCCCAGCCGCGCAGCCCAGGTCGTGGCGGCCCGTTACGGCTGGGTGTAGCCGGACCAGTCGAGCCGCGTCCCGGCTCGCGGCGGCCTGTCGCGATGCGATGATCGGTGGATGCACGTCGAGGAGACCGGAACCGGCACCCCGCTCCTGCTGTTGCACGCCGGAGGCGTCGCGGGCTGGGTGTGGCGTCCGACGCTGGCCAGCCTCGGCACCGGGGTGCGTGCCCTGGTGCCGGACCTGCCCGGCCACGGCCGCAGCGGCCGGGGGCCCTGGCCGGGACACGCCCAGGTGGTGGACGAGCTGGCCGGCCTGCTTGCCGAGCGGGCCCCGTCCGGAGCCGTGGTGGCCGGGTTCTCGCTGGGCGGGCAGCTCGCCATTGCGCTGGCTGCCGCCCGGCCTGACCTGGTCCAGCGGGTCGTGGTGGTCAGCGCGCAGACCCTGCCGCTGCCGCTGGCCGGACCGACCCTGACGCTGCTCGGTGCGGCAGCCCCGCTGGCCGGTAGGCCCCGGTTCGCCAGGCTGCAGGCAGGCCAGCTCGGCATCCCTGCCGACCTGGTTGACGAGTACGTCAGCGGCAGCGCCGCGCTGGGGCGGGACACGCTGGTTTCCACCGTGGCGGCGAACCTCGGATTCCGGCTGCCGCCGGCCTTGTCGTCCTTCCCCGGCCGCGCCGTCGTCATGGTCGGTGGACGGGAGCCGCGGCTGATGCGCCAATCCGCCCGAGCCACCCACACAGCCCTCCCCGGCAGCCTGCTGGTGCAGGTCGCCGAGTGCCACCACGACCTGCCGCTGCGCCGGCCCGACCTGGTCGCCCGCGCCTGCCGGGCCGGCGGCCTGGACGTCGAAGGCGCGGCCCGATGATCGCCGAGCTGGTGCGGGGCGCGGGCCACCTCCTGGCGGGGTTCGGACTGTGGCGCCGCCGGCCCCGCCTGATGGCGCTGGCGCTGGTGCCCGCACTCATCGTGTTCGTCGTGATGCTGGCCCTCCTGGCGGGGCTGGCGACCTGGCTGATCGGGCTCGTTCCGGGCTGGACCGGCTTCGCCGACGGCTGGCCGCAGTGGGCCGCCGCCTCGCTGCGCCTCCTGCTGTCGCTGGCGATCGTCCTCGCGCTCGCGATGATCCTGCTGGTGAGCTACCGAGCGATCACGCTCGCGGCCGGAGCGTACCGGGCCGCTGGGCGCAGTCCTCGTGATGCCGGCGGCCACGGCCGGGGCGAGCCGGCTGGCGCGGGTCCTGCTCGCCGGAGCCGGCGAACCCCCGTCCTCCGCCTAGAAGACCAGCGGGTCGACAGCCGCGGCGATGAAGACCAGGGCCAGGTAGCTGTTGGACAGGTGGAACAGCCGCATCGGCTTCAGCTGGGCGTCAACCAGGCCGGCCTGCGCCCGCCGCAGCAGCGCTATCGACTCGCCGATCATCACCCCACCGCAGACCGCGGCGACCACCGGGTAGAGCCAGCCGGTGCCGGCCACCGGCCACAGCAGCAGGCTGACCGCCACGGTGAGCGCGGTGTAGGCCAGGATCCGGATCGCCACGCCGACCGGCGGCATCACGACGGGCAGCATCGGCACGTGTGCGGCTGTGTAGTCCTCCTTGTACCGCAGCGCCAGCGCCCAGGTGTGCGGTGGCGTCCAGGCGAACACGATGGCGAACAGCACCAGCGGCGGCCAGGCTATCGAGCCGGTCACGGCGGTCCACCCGATCAGGGGCGGGAAGCATCCGGCGATCCCGCCCCAGACTATGTTCTGGGCGGTGCGGCGCTTCAGCGCCAGGGTGTAGACGAAGACGTAGTACAGGTTGGCGAGCAGCGCCAAGCCCGCCGAGAGCCAGTTGGCGCCCAGACCGAGGATCAGGACGGAGGCCACCCCCAGCACCACGCCGAAGCCGTAGGCCCGCGGACGGGTGACCAGGTCACGGGCCATCGGACGACGCCGGGTGCGGCGCATCGCAGCGTCGATGTCGGCGTCCAGCACGGAGTTGAACACATTGGCGCTGCCGGCGGCGAGCGTGCCGCCGACCAGGGTCGCGACGGTAAGGCCGAGCGGCGGGAAGCCCCCGACCGCCAGGAACATCGCCGGGACCGTGGTCACCAGCAGCAGTTCGATGATCCGCGGCTTGGCCAGCGCAAGGTAGGCGGCGGCCACCGCGCGGGCGCGCGCCAGCCCCGGTTCGGGCAGGGCGGCGACAGCGGGTGCGGGTCGGCGGTCGGTGTGAATCTCGGCGTCCCTTCGTCCTGGTTCGAGCCAGCATAGCGACGCCCTCCGGCCAGGGCCGGGTCGGCGATGGTGGCATTCTTCCCCGCCCGTCCCGGTACCGGCCGCCCCGGCACGGTGGGGATAGAGTCGAACCCTGACGTTGCGCCGGATCCGACGCCAGGGAGGATGATGGCCGACCCGCAGGCTGGCAACCCGCTCCGCGACCCCGAGGACCGCAGGCTTCCCCGGATGGCGGGCCCCTGCGCGCTGGTCATGTTCGGGGTGACCGGTGACCTCTCCCGCAAGAAGCTCCTGCCCGCGATCTACGACCTGGCCAACCGGGGCATGCTCTCCCCAGCTTTCGGGCTGGTGGGCTTCGCACGCCGGGACTGGCGGGCCCGGCAGTTCGCCCAGGTGGTGGAGGAGGCGGTCAGGGCCAACGCCCGCACGCCGTTCCGCGAGGACGTCTGGCAGCAGCTGCTGGAAGGCATCCGCTTCGTGCAGGGCGAACTCGACGACGACGCCGCCTTCCGCACCCTCGCCGACACCCTCGCAGAGCTGGACCAGGCGCAGGGCACCGGAGGCAATCACGCCTTCTACCTGTCTGTTCCGCCGCGGGCCTTCGACATCACCCTCGACCAGCTGAGCCGGCACCGGCTCGCGGGCCAGAGCCGCACCCGGCCGGGCGGTGCCTGGTCGCGGATCGTGATCGAGAAGCCGTTCGGTCACGACCTGGCCAGCGCGCAGGCGCTGCAGGCCAAGGTGGCCGCGGCCTTCGATGCGCAGTCGGTGTTCCGGATCGACCACTACCTGGGCAAGGAGACCGTCCAGAACGTGCTGGCCTTCAGGTTCGCCAACCAGCTGTTCGAGCCGATCTGGAACCGCACCTACATCGACCACGTGCAGATCACCATGGCCGAGGACATCGGCATCGAGGGCAGGGCCGGCTACTACGACGGCATCGGTGCCGCACGCGACGTGATGCAGAACCACCTGCTGCAGCTGCTTGCGCTGACCGCGATGGAGGAGCCGACCTCGTTCGACGCCGACCAGCTGCGGGCAGAGAAGCTCAAGGTGCTGGCGGCCACCCGTCCGGCCCATGACCTGGCGCTGGGGACGGCGCGCGGCCAGTACCAGGCCGCCTGGGCCGGCGGTCGCCAGGTAAAGGGTTACCTCGACGAGGAGGGGATCGACCCGGGATCGCGCACCGAGACCTACGCCGCGGTCCGGGTCGACATCGACAACCGGCGGTGGGCCGGGGTGCCGTTCTACCTGCGCACCGCAAAGCGGATGCCCCGCAGGGTGACGGAGGTCGCGCTCATCCTGCGTCCGGCACCCCACCTGCCGTTCCACAGCTCCGACGTGACCAACCTCGGCCGCAACGCCCTGGTGATGCGGATCCAGCCCGAGGAGGGCATCATGCTCCGGTTCGGCGCCAAGGTGCCCGCGACCCAGATGGAAGTGCGCGACGTCGTGATGGACTTCGCCTACGGCACGTCGTTCGCCGAGCCCAGCCCGGAGGCTTACGAGCGGCTGATCCTCGATGTGCTGCTGGGCGACCCGCCGCTGTTCCCGCAGGCCGAGGAGGTCGAGCAGTCCTGGCGGATCCTCGACCCGGTGCTGCAGTTCTGGCGCGACGCCGCCGACCCGCCCGAGGGCTACCCCGCCGGCTCGTGGGGACCGGCGTCGGGCCGGGAGATGCTCGCTCGCGACGGCCGCGCCTGGCGGCGACCGTGAGGAGGGTGCGGTGATCATCGAACTGCAGGACACCAACGCCGCCGAGATCGGCCAGCGGATCCTCGCCGCACGTGCCAGCGGCGGGGTGCCCACCGGGCTGGTGTTCACCATGGTCGCCGTGGCGCAGGGCTGCGAACCGGCCGACGTGCTGGAGGCGTCCATCGACGCCGGGCGCGAGCACCCGTCCCGCATCCTCGTGGTGACCGAGGTCGACGGCCCGACCCGGCTGGACGCCGTCCTGCGGGTCGGCGGCGAGGTGCCCGGGGACATAGTCGAGCTGACCTTCGGCGGCGAGCTGACCCGGCATCGCGACTCGGTGCTGCTGCCGCTGCTGCTCCCGGACTCCCCGGTGGTGGTGTGGTGGCCGGGGATCTCGCCCGATGTGCCGGCCGATGACCCGGTGGGCCGGCTGGCCCGGCGCCGGATCACGGACGCGATGGGCTCGCCGGTGCCGATAGCGACCCTTGTCGAGCGGGCCCGGAACTACTCCCCCGGCGACACCGACCTGGTGTGGACCCGGCTGACCCGGTGGCGCGCCCTGCTGGCTGCGGCGGTGGGCTATTACCCGTCCCCGGTGCGGCGCGCGCTGGTGCGGGCGGCGGCCGGCAATGCCGCGGGAGTGCTGCTGGCGGCCTGGCTGGATTCCCGGCTCGGCGTCGACGTGCACCTGCAGGACGACCCGGCCGGGGTAGGTATCACCGGGGTCGTGCTGGAGACCGATGCCGGCGACATCTCGCTCGGCCGCACCGACGGCACCATGGCGGCCTTCTCCGCCCCCGGGGTGCCAAGGCGGCTGGTGGCGCTGCCGAGGCGGGACCTCAACGCGCTGATCACTGAGGAACTCCGCCGGCTGGACGAGGATGCGGCCTACGCTACGACCATGGCCACTCTCGCAGCCCGCTGGGACTCTGCCGCCGCACCGCGGTCGGGCCGATGAGTCGACCCATGCCGCAGGTGCTTCGCTACCTGGACGCCGACGACCTGGCCACCCACGCCGCGGCGCGGCTGGTGGATGCCCTGATCGGCTACCAGCAGGACGGGCGGGTGGCGAACCTGTGCCTGACCGGGGGCCGGATCGCGCTGCGGATCTACTCCCGCCTCGCCGACCTGGTCGGCGGGTCCGAGCTCGACCCGACCCGGCTCGAGCTCTGGTGGGGTGACGAGCGGTTCGTGCCCACCGATGACCCGGCCCGAAATGTCGGCCCGACCCTGGCGTCCCAGGCGGGGAGGTTCGCTGTCGACCCGGCCCGCACCCACCCGATGCCGGCGGCCGACGGCCTGATCGATGCCGGAGCGGCTGCCGTCACCTACGCCAAGGAGCTGGGCGACACCCGGTTCGACGTCTGCCTGCTGGGGATGGGCGAGGACGGCCACATCGCCTCGATCTTCCCCGACCACCCCTCCGGGGAGGTGACCAGCCAGACCGTGATCGGGGTGAGCGACTCGCCCAAGCCCCCGGCCGAACGGATCACCCTCACGATCCCGGCGCTGAGTCGCTCGGGTGAGGTCTGGTTCCTGGTGAGCGGGGCCGAGAAGGCGTCAGCCGTCGCCGCGGCGCTGTCCGGTGACCAGGCGGTGCCGGCGGCCCGGGTCCGTGGCGAGGAGGCGACGGTGTGGCTGCTCGATCGCGACGCCGCGTCCGAACTGCCGTACTTCGAGTGCTCGCTGTAGCTGCCAGCCCCGGTGCGCCGCGGTAGCGCGACTGGCCGGGGAAGCCGTCCGCCCCCAGCGGTGAGGGTCAGTAGATGACTTCGCCCTTGGCGCGGCGCGCGCGCAGCGATTCCAGCGCCTCGGAGAGGATGGCTACCGCCTCGGCGTCGGTGCGCCGCTCCTTCACGTAGGCGAGGTGAGTCTTGTAGGGCTGGATCTTCGGCGGGGGCGGCGGGTTCTCGGAGTCGAGATTGGCCGGCAGGCCGCAGCGGGGGCAGTCCCAGGTTTCCGGCACGACGGCGTCGGCGGCGAAGGCCGGCCGGGTTTCGTGCCCGTTGGAGCAGAAGTAGGAGACGTACAGCCGCGGCGCGGAATCACCCCGCTCGGCTTCCCCCATCGGGCCCGCCCCAACCCGGCTGCCGCGAATCGCACTCCCACCAACCACAGGTGTCCTCCTTGCAGGAACAGCCGCCCGGACCGGGCGGGCTCAGAACGCGCCGACCTCGGGGAAGAAGCGGTACAGGGTGAGCAGACCCAGGATGCTGAGCAGCCAGATCAGGCCCACCACAACGGTCAGCCGGTCGAGGTTGCGCTCGGCGACCGAGGTGCCGCCCATCGAGGTCGTCATGCCGCCGCCGAACAGGTCCGACATGCCCCCGCCACGGCCCTTGTGCAGCAGGATGAACAGGGCAAGGACGATGCTGGTGAGGATCAGGATGATCGACAACGTCAGGATCGGCCAGGTCAGCAGGGGCACAACAGTCACGCGGTGAATCCTAACCCACCGCCTGCGGTTCTCCCGCATCGACGCCGCCCTCCGGGAACCGCCACCGCGGGCCCCCCGGGACGCTCAGCCGCGGCGTGACCGGCGGCGGTGTCACAGGCCACTCCCGCCTCCCCTGCCATGCCCCTCCCGGCTCTCCTGCCACGCCCTTCCGGCGCCGCCTCGCGAGCCCGTCCCGGTCCCCGCCACCTCTCCGCGCGTATTGGTGAGCGTCCCTCCCGAACTCGCTACACAACCCCACAGTCAGCGGGACGCGGCGCAGTCCCCCGCAGGACCGTCGTCCCTACTGGCGAGTGTCCCTCCCGAACTCACCACACAACCTCACAGCGAAGCCGCTGTCGCCGGCACGTCGACACGGCAGCCAGGATGACGAGCGCCCCGGGGCCCCCCCGGGGCCCGGGGGGGGGGCCCCGCGATTCCTCCGTGATGATGCCGGAGGAGGAGAGGTAGGCGGAGAACTCCAGCACGTTGCGCAGCTCCCGGACATTGCCGGGCCAGTCGTGGGCCTGGAGGCGGCTCACCGCGTCCCCGGTGAGGGAGAAGCTGCGGTGGAGCTTGCGGGAGAGGTCGTCCAGGATGGCGCCGGCCAGGGCGGGGAT
>JAEZGC010000196.1 GCA_023437345.1 Actinomycetes bacterium | reverse complement strand
GCCGCGGCGGGCTCGTCGGACGCGGCCTGCGCCGGCTGGCGGTCGACCGGCGGCGCCAGCGCCCGGCGGGCGGGCACCTCGTCGAGCAGGCTGGTCAGGCGCTGCCGGACCACCTCGCTCAGCACCGGGTCGGGTGCGGTCCTGTCTCGTGGCATGCCTGCAGTCTTGGCATCCCGCGCGGCGATGCGCCGCCGAATCCGTCAGGCTGTGGACAACCGGCTCCCGGCCGGTGGTTGTCCACACCCGGGTTGGGCGACGTCGGCGCTGCCGGGTACCGTGGAGCCGATACCACCCGCGGAGAGGACCCCAGATGGCGATCAACCTCGAGATGGCCGGCGCGAACGCCAAGAAGCAGCACGGCGGTTGCGGCTGCGGCTGCTCCGACGGCACCCCCGAACTCGTGCTGTCCGCGATCCCGAAGGTGATGCGCTCCGGTGCCGTGCTCGGCGGGTTGACCAGCCTGCGGTCTGGCCAGCAGGTAGTGCTGGTGGCCGACCACTCCCCCGCACCGCTGCTGTCGGCGCTGCACCGGCTGGCGCCGGACAGCTTCGATGTGGCCGCCCTTGAGGAGGGCCCGCAGACCTGGCGGCTGGAGGTCACCCGCCGCTGAGCGTGCAGTGACGACGGTCCGGTCCCTGTCAGGAGCCGGACCGTCGTTGTGAACCGTCGATCAGGCCGGGACGATGCTGACCAGCTTGGGTGCCCGGACGATCACCTGGCGCACCGCGCGCCCGTCCAGCGCCCGCTGCACTGCCGGGTCGGCCAGCGCCAGGGCGCGCAGTTCGTCCTCGGCGACCGTCGGTGACACGTCGAGCTTCGCCCTGACCTTGCCCTGCACCTGCACGACGCAGGTGACCGCCTCAGCGACGAGCAGCTCCGGCACCGCGGTCGGCCATGCCGAGTTGGCCACCGACGGCGCGTGGCCCAGCACCTCCCACATCTCCTCGGCCAGGTAGGGCGCGAGAGTGCTCAGCGCCTGGGTGACGAACTCGGCGGCCTCGCGGACCGCCGGATCAGCACCCCCGGCGCCGGTGTCGATGGTCTTGCGCGCGGCGTTCACCAGCTCCATGATCCGTGCCACCACGACGTTGAACCGGTGGGAGTCCAGCGCCTCGGTGATGTCGGCTATCGACCGGTGGGTGGCCCGCCGCATCGCCAGGTCGCCGGTCGCCGGGTCGGCGCCGGGCTGCGAGGTGACGTCCCCGGCCAGCCGGTAGGCCCGCTGCAGGAACTTGGCGGTCGACCCCGGGGAGACGTCGGCCCAGTCGATGTCGTCCTCCGGCGGTCCGGCGAACACGACCGTGGTGCGGATCGCGTCCACCCCGAAGGCGTCGATCTGGGCGCCGAGGTCGACCCCGTTGCCCAGCGACTTGCTCATCGCCTTGCCCTGGTTGATCACCTGGCCCTGGTTCAGCAGTCTGGTGAACGGCTCGGTGAACCCGACCAGACCCATGTCGTGCAGCACCTTGGTGAAGAACCGGGAGTACAGCAGGTGCAGGATGGCGTGCTCGACGCCTCCGACGTACTGGGCGACGGGCATCCAGCGGGCGACGTCGGCAGGGTCGAACGGGCCATCGGTGTGGCCGGGCGAGCAGTACCTGAAGAAGTACCACGACGAGTCGACGAAGGTGTCCATGGTGTCGGTGTCGCGGGAGGCCGGGCCACCGCACCGCGGGCACTGCGTCGAGACCCAGTCGGTGGCCCCCGCCAGCGGGCTGGTGCCCTTCGGCGCCAGGTCTGCGCCGCGCAGGTCGGGCAACACGACGGGCAACTGGTCGTCGGGGACGGGCACCTCGCCGCAGTCGGGGCAGTGCACGATCGGGATCGGGCAGCCCCAGAACCGTTGCCGGCTCAGCAACCAGTCGCGCAGCCGGTAGGTGACTGTCGCTTCCCCGGAGCCCTCGGCAGCCAGGAAGTCGCACATCGCCTGGACGCCGGACGCCTTGTCGGTCAACCCCGCCAGCTTCGGGGAGTTGACGTAGCTGCCGTCCCCGGGGGTGGCGACGCCGGAGACTGCCGGGTCCGGCAGGCCGGTGTCGAGCACCACCCGGACCGGCAGGGCGAAGGTGCGCGCGAAGTCCAGGTCACGCTGGTCGTGCGCCGGCACCGCCATGATCGCGCCGGAGCCGTACTCGCTCAACACGTAGTCGGCGGCCCAGACCGGCAGCCGCTCGCCGTTGACCGGGTTGATCGCGTAGCGGCCGAGGAAGACGCCGGTCTTGGGACGGTCGGACGCCTGGCGCTCGATCTCGGTGACCCGCTTGGTGGCCTCGAGGTAGGCCTCGAACTCGTCGCGGTGCTCCGGCGCGCACAGTTCGGAAGCCAGTTCGGCGTCCGGCGCCACGACGAAGAAGGTGGCCCCGTACAGCGTGTCGGGACGGGTGGTGAACACCCGCACGGGCCGGTCGCGACCCTCGATGCCGAAGTCGACCCAGGCGCCCTGGGAGCGGCCGATCCAGTTGCGCTGCATCGCCAGGACCCGGTCGGGCCAGTTCCCCTCCAGGGCTGCCATGTCGTCCAGCAACCGCTGGGCGTACTCGGTGATCCGGAAATACCACTGGGTGAGCTTCCGCTTCGTCACAGCGGCCCCGCACCGCTCGCAGGCCCCCTGCACCACCTGCTCATTGGCCAGCACGGTCTGGTCCTGCGGGCACCAGTTGACGAAGGAGGCCTTGCGATAGGCCAGCCCGCGCTCGTAGAACCTCAGGAACAGCCACTGGGTCCAGCGGTAGTACTCGGGGTCGGAGGTGTGCAGTCGCCGGGTCCAGTCGAAGCTCAGCCCGTACCGCTTGAAGGAGCGGGCCTGGGTCTCGATATTGGCGTAGGTCCAGTCCGCGGGGTGGGCGTTGCGCGCGATGGCTGCGTTCTCGGCCGGCAGCCCGAAGGAGTCCCAGCCGATCGGGTGCATCACGTCGTAGCCGCGCAGCCGCCAGTAGCGCGCCACAACGTCGGCCATCACGAACGCTTCGGCGTGACCCATGTGCAGGTCCCCGGAGGGGTAGGGGAACATGTCGAGGACGAAGCGGCGCTCCCGGCTGTCGTCGTCGAGCGGAGCGAAGGTGTCGTCGTCCTCCCAGAACTGCTGCCAGCGCTGCTGCGCCGCGGCGGCGTCGTACCCGCGTCGTACCTGTTCCGTCGTCACTTCCCTGACCTCCATGATCTGTTCCTGCGGCATGAAAAAACCCCCTCGGGCCCGTGGGCTCGGCAGGGGGCGCCGCGACCGGAATCGGCCGCGGCTATCGAAGCAGCAGGACTGCGCTCAGCACAAAGTCATGATATGCCATCGCGGCGGCCCGGCTCGACACCGGCCCCGAAGCCCCGTTAGGAATGCCTTTCCTTGCTTGCGACAAGGGGTTTTACCGACCACAGTTGACTCATGGCGATCATCACAGTGCAGGGCGAGGGCATTCGCGAGGCATCCCTCAGCTCGCGTCTCAACTGGCTGCGGGCCGGTGTGCTGGGCGCCAACGACGGCATCGTGTCGACGGCCGGTCTGGTCTTCGGCGTGGCCGGCGCGACCTCCGACCGGCTCGCCCTGGTGATCGCCGGCCTGGCCGGCATGGTCGCCGGCGCGTTGTCGATGGCCGGCGGGGAGTACGTGTCGGTCAGCAGCCAGCGCGACACCGAGCTGGCCGCATTGGCCGAACAGCGGCGCGCCGCGGCGGCCGACCCCGAGCTGGTCTCCCGACAGCTCGAGCAGTACTACCTCGACCAGGGCCTGAGCGCCGACCTTGCCCGCGAGGTCGCCGTGGAGTTGAGCCAGTCAGGCGGGCTGGAGCACCACGCCCGCACCACGATCGGGATCGACGCCGACGAGCGCGTGTCACCGTGGGCGGCCGCCGTGGCGTCGGTGATCGCCTTCGCTGCGGGTGCGATCATCCCGCTGCTCGGCATGGTGCTCAGCCCTCACGAGCTCCGGCTGCCGGTCACCCTGGTCTCGGTGTGGCTGGCCCTGCTGCTGACCGGCTTCGTCAGCGCCCGGCTGGGCGACGCCAGCCCGGTCCGGCCGATGCTGCGCAACCTTGTGGTGGGTTCTTTGGCGATGGGCCTCACCTACCTCGTGGGGACGCTGGTAGGCCCGCTGCTCTCCTGACCGGCAGCCCCGAGTCGGACAGCAGCTGGCGGCGCAGCCGGTCCCACAGCATCGGCGGCACGACGCTCTCGGTCACCACCGACAGCAGGCCCACCGCGCGGCTGTCGGGAACGAGCACCTCGGCCCGCTCCAGGCACATCGTCGCCAGGGCACCCTCCCCGGCGAGCCAGGCGGCCACCCCCAGCAGGGCCAGCGCATGACCCTGCCGTCCCGGCAGGGTGCGGCTGACCACCTGCCGCCACAGCGCCACGTGCCAGTCGGCATCGTCACGGGACATCGCCAGGACCGCCACATCGCGGGCATCGGGGTGCTCGGTCAGCAGCACGAGCAGCGCGGCGTCCTCGTCGCTGAGCCGGTCCCGGCCCCGGTGGCGGCGCAACGCGCGGCCCATCAACCCCACCCGGCGTCGCTCCGGCACCTGCTCCAGTTCGGCGCCGACCACCTCCGCCACCGCTACCAGCCGGGCGTGGTCGTCATCGGGTGGTCCGTCCAGCAACCGCTCGACGTCGCGTCGTGACGGTCGCGCGACCAGACCGTGGACGGTGGCCTGCGCGGCCAGGGCGCTGCTGCCCGGGTCATGCCGGCCGGCCGGCCCACCGGGGTGGTCGGCCTGCCAGCTGTCGCCGTCGACGAGGGTCAGCCGGCGCATCGCGTCGGGGTCGAGGAACCCGTCGCAGCGTCGCAGCACCGACCAGCCGGTGTCGTGGTCGTCGGTGTAGGCGACGAACCAGGCATCGGCGTGCGGGAACCGGTTCCAGATCCGGGCGAGGATGGTCTCGACACCGCCGTGCGGGCTGGCGTCGGCAAGGTCGAGCCGGGCGGTGACCGCCACCACCCCGGCATCCACCACCAGGACCACAAGGGAGTCCTGCGGGTGGAAGCCCAGGAGGTGCGGGATCAGCCCGAGCGCGTCGTCGATGGTGCGCAGCCGCAGTCGCGGGCGGTCGTCATGGACTGTCATGGCGAAGTGTTGGGCGCCCGCACCGGAACGGGTCAGTTGTCCACAGCACCGGGCCCCGCCACTGCGCTGTCCACAGGGTCCCGGCGGTTCCACCCCCCGGTGCAGGGACGGTTCGGACGCCCCGCCGGCGGGTAGCCTTGTCGCGATGAGTCAGCCACCGTACCCCCGACCCGACCAGCCGCCCCAGCCGGGATGGCCCGCCGGGCCGTCCTCAGGGGCACGCCCACCGCACGGGCCGGGCTACGACCCGACGCGGCCGCTGGGGCCGCAGCCTGCGGGCCGCGCCAGCATCTCCGACTTCGCCCCGCCCCGCTCGCGGGCGCCCTGGCTGATCGGTCTCGGCTCGCTGCTGGTCGCCGTCGTGATCATCCTCACCGCCACGCTGCCGACCGGCTGGCCGGGCGGCTCCGCCAGCGCCTCCCCCACCCCGACCCCCTCCCCCACCCAGAGCCTGCCCGGGCAGCCCTTCACCACCACCGACGGACGGGTGGACGGCCGCTGGGAGGTTGTCGAGCGGCGCTGGGACGACACCGGGGTGGAGGTGATGGTGCGGGTAGCTGTCGACCGCGGCACCTTGAGGTTCGCCTTCCTCGCCTTCTCCAACGACGCCGTCGAGGTGCTCTACCCGTCCCCGGCCGGAGACCAGCCCGAGTTCGGCCTGCTGCCCATAGCGGCCGGCGAACAGGCCGACGGGTGGCTCCACTTCGCCACCCCCCGCGCCGACCTCACCCTGATCCTCACCACAGAGGTAGGACGTCAGATCTCGGCGCTCGTCATCGAGGCCTGACCCCGGGTGGACGTGGCGACTGACGACACCGCTAGGGTGGGCCGGGTGGCGGACAGCTTGCGCATCGGCGTGCTCAGCGACGACTGCTACCCGCACTCCGGCGGGGTGTCACGGTCCATCGAGCAGCAGATCAACCATCTCGTCGCGCTGGGCCACCAGGTTCGCCTTTTCGTCCCGCAGTGGGACCTCGTCCCGCCGGCCACCTGCGAATGGGAGGGCCTGCCGCAGTGGCGGCTGCCGGGCACCCCGAGCTACCTGTGCTCGCTGGCCGTGACCCCCCGCACGATCGGCCAGGTCGCCGACGCCGGGCTGGACGTGATCCACTCGCAGAACGAGCGCGGCTCGCTGTACCTGGGGGCGCTGGCGGCCCGCCGGGCCGGCGTGCCGCACGTCCACACCATCCACTCCAACAACGTCGGCACCCATCGCACCAACCCGACCGCCGCCGGCCTGAACTCGCTGACCTACCTGCCGCTGTCGGGCGGGCTGCTCCGGCTCGCCACCGGCCACCGGACGGCGCCGCCGGCCCGGTTGCCCGACTCCCCCGAGGCCGCCGCCGACTCGCTCCATGCCCGCCGCGACTGGCGCAACCTGGCCCGGCTCGCCGCCCGCACCGATGCCTTCACCTCCCCGGCCGGCTACATGGTCTCCTGCATCGTGGCGGCGGCCCCCGAGCTCACCGGACGCGGCCATGTGGTGCCGAGCGGGGTGGACGCCGCCTTCGCCAGGGCCCGCCGCCGACGCGACACCGACGGTGTCGTCCGGTTCGTCACCTGCAGCCGGCTGGGCCCCGAGAAGCGGGTGGACGCAGTGGTGCGGGCCTTCGCGCAGCTGGGGCGCGACGACGCCGAACTCGTGGTGATCGGTGACGGCCCCGAGGAGCGGGCGCTGCGCCGGCTGGCTGCCGGGGTCAGGCACGGCCGGGTGCGCTTCCTCGGCCGGCTGGATGACACCGCCGAGGTCGCCCAGCAGCTTGCCGACGCCGACGTGTTCGTGCTGGCGTCCTACCACTTCGACACCCAGGGCATGGTGCTGGGCGAGGCCGCCGCCGCGGGAGCCCCGATCCTGTACTGCGACGAGCGGCTGCACGTCGGGGTGGGGCCGGAGAACGCGCTGCTGGTGGGGCCGCAGGTGGCCGACCTGGCTGCCGGGATGGCCGAACTGGCCGACGACCCCGCCCGCCGCGAGCAGATGGCCGCCGCCTCCCGCGGCCTTGCCGGCAGCCTCGGCGGGGACGCCATGGCGCAGGCCTACGTGGACGTCTACCGGGCTGCTCTCGCCGGGTCCGCCTGACCGCTACTCGGCTTGTCGTTCGGCCAGGACGGGGCCGCGGGACCCCAGCGATTCGGGATGGAAGCGGGACAGGAACACCACCCCGCCGACGGCAACGACGCCGGCCAGGAACATCCCGATGGCGTCAAGCCGGGTCAGCAGTGCCCCTTCGCCGAGCACGATCAGCCCGAAGCTGACCGCGACTATCGGGTCGGTGGTCGTCATCGAGCCCACCACGATCTCGGCCGGGCCGTTGGCGTAGGCCTGCTGGATCATCCAGCCACCGCCCAGGTAGCACACCAGCAGGAAGCCCGCCACCACCCACACCAGCTGGGTCTCCCACCAGCGATCCGGGCCGACCAGGTGGCTGGCGACCTTGATCAGGGCAGAGGACAGCCCGTAGAAGAACGAGCCCGCCGAGGCCCACAGCAGGCAGCGCAGTTCCGGCCTGCCGAACCGTCCGCCGATCCCCAGCGCTGTGCCGCCGACCAGCACCACCAGGGCGCCGACGATGACCCCCGTCGCGGTGAGGTCCGACTGCGCGACAGCGGTCCGCGACGAGATCAGGGTGAACGTGACGATACCGACGATGGTGACCGCGACCGCCGTCCAGATCGCCCGGGTCGGACGGAAGTGGTGGATCCTCGCTGCCAACAGCACCGACCACGGGACCGCCAGGATGCCGACCGGCTGCACCACGGTCACCGGGGCCATCATCAGCGCGACAATGTGGCCGGCCGCCCCGACCGCCGCGGTGCCGAGCCCGAGCAGCCAGCGCGGGTTCTTCAGCAGCCCGAGCACCTGCCGCAGGCCCATGTGCCGGTTCTCCGCCGAGGTGTCCACCTCGCGTCCGACCGCCAGGTGCTGGATGGTGGCGGCGCTGGCGAACAGCACAGACGACACCACCATGATCACCAGGGCCAGCGGGATGTTCTGCGGCAGCAGCGACGGCCCGGGCACGAGCAGGGGAAGCGGCACTGTGGATCCTCAGGCTGGGAGACGGCGCCAGCCTAGCTGGCGGGAAC
>JAEZGC010000141.1 GCA_023437345.1 Actinomycetes bacterium | reverse complement strand
TCCCCACCCACAACCTGCGCGAGGTGGCCGAGGCCGTCCAGTGGGCGCTGGAGCACCCGGAGGCGACCAAGGAGGAGCTGCTCGAGGCCGCCATGGAGCGGATCAAGGGCCCCGACTTCCCGCTCGGTGCGCTGATCGTTGGCCGCAAGGGGATCGAGGACGCCTACCGCACCGGTCGCGGCTCGGTGGTGATGCGCGCGGTCATCGACATCGAGGAGGACAGGGCCGGACGCACCAGCCTTGTCGTCACCGAGCTGCCCTACATGTGCAACCCGGACAACCTGGCGGTGAAGATCGCCGAGCTGGTCAAGACCGGCCGGCTTACCGGGATCGCCGACATCCGCGACGACTCGTCGGGCCGCACCGGCCAGCGGCTGGTGATCGTCCTGAAGCGCGACGCGCAGCCGCGCGTGGTGATGAACAACCTGTACAAGCACACCCAGCTGCAGGACACCTTCGGGTGCAACATGCTGGCGCTGGTCGACGACGTGCCGCGGACGCTGCGGCTCGACCAGTTCATCAGCCACTGGGTGCGACACCAGATCCAGGTCATCCAGCGCCGGACGGCGTTCCGGCTGGCGGCCGCCGAGGACCGGGCGCACCTGTTGCGCGGCCTGGTCAAGGCACTGAACCGGTTGGACGAGGTGCTGGCGCTGATCCGGGCCTCCCGCGATGTCGACACCGCCCGGGAAGGCCTGAAGGCGCTGCTGGAGATCGACGACCAGCAGGCGATGTACATCCTGGACACCCAGCTGCGCCGGCTGGCGGCGATGGAGATCCAGCAGATCATCGACCGGCTGGCCGAGATCGAGGCCCAGATCACCGACCTGAAGGACATCCTGGCCCGGCCCGAGCGGCAGCGGACCATCATCTCCGAGGAACTCGCAGAGATCGTCGAGAAGTACGGCGACGAGCGCCGGACCCGGATCATCGCCGCCGACGGCGACCTGTCGGACGAGGACCTGATCCCCGACGACGAGATGATCGTCACGATCACCCACGGCGGCTACGCGAAGCGGACCGCCAGCTCGCTGTACCGCACCCAGAAGCGAGGCGGCAAGGGGGTTCGCGGCGCCTCGCTGCGGGCCGACGACGAGGTGGAGCACGTCTTCGCCACCACGAACCACCACTGGATCCTGTTCTTCACCAACATGGGCCGCGTCTACCGGGCGAAGGTGTGGCAGCTGCCGGAGGCCGGCCGGGACGCCCGTGGCGGCCACGTCGCCGGGCTGTTGTCCTTCCTGCCCGACGAGCGGATCGCGCAGGTGATGACGCTGCGCAGCTACGACGACGCGCCGTACCTGCTGCTGGCGACCCGCAACGGCCTGGTCAAGAAGACCGAGCTGCGGTCCTACGACTCGCCTCGTCAGGCGGGCGTGATCGCGGTCAACTTCCGCGAGCCCGACGACGAGCTGATCGGCGCCGCGCTGTGCAGCCCCGAGGACGACGTCCTGCTGATCTCGCGCAAGGGCCAGGCGATCCGGTTCGGTGCCGATGACGACCAGCTGCGTCCGATGGGGCGCGCGACGTCGGGCGTCACCGGGATGAAGTTCCGCTCCGGCGACGCGCTGCTCAGCATGTCGATCATCGACGCCGACATGCCGGAGGACGACAGGTTCGTGTTCACCGTCACCGACGGCGGGTTCGGCAAGCGGACCGCCGTGTCTGAGTACCGCCAGCAGGGCCGCGGCGGCCTGGGCATCAAGGCGATGAAGCTCAACGAGGGACGCGGGTCCCTGGTGGGCGGCCTGGTGGTTCAGGAGTCCGACGAGGTCATCGCCATCAAGGTGAGTGGCCAGATCATCAGGTCGAGCGTCGCCGAGGTGCCGGCGAAGGGCCGCGACACCATGGGCGTGAAGTTCGTCGGGGTGGCCGAGGACGATGCGGTGGCGGCGATCGCGCTGAGCCCCGAGTCCAGCGGCGCGCTGCCGGAGTCGCCCGCGTCCCCGTCCGACGACGGGGTAGGTGGCCCGGCCGTGAACGGGCAAGGTACCGTTGAGCCGGACGAACCAGGCCGGGACGTGCCCGAGCCGGCCGGGGAGGAGAACGGTGACTGAGAAGCCGACCACGACGTCACGGACGTCGGGGCTGGTCGACGACTCGATCTGGCGGGTCGACGGCGCGGCCGCACCCAGCCAGGGGCGAGGGCTGGACGACACCGTGGTGCGCATCCCGCCGGTCCCGGGTGGCAGTTCGCCGTCCCCGGTGCCGCCGGAGGCCCCCGGCGTCGCCGTCCGCCAGCCCGGTCCCGAGTACGAGCCCCCCCTGACCACGCCGGCGGCCTCCCCGCCCCCCGCGGTGGGGCCCGCCACCGACACCCTGCTGAAGCCGGCCCGGCGCAAGGGCGCCCGGCGCACCAGGAAGGCGCGGCTGCGCCTGTCGCGGCTCGATCCGTGGTCGGTGATGAAGACCGTGTTCCTGTTCTCGATCGCGTTCGGCGTGATGTTCTGGGTCGCCATCTACATGGTGTGGACGATCGTGGAGACGTCGGGGGTGTTCGCCGCCATCAACGAGGTGGTGACCGACCTGGTCTCCAGCCCTAACGACACCAGCCCGTGGCGGATCGAGGACTACATCAGCATGAACAAGGTGCTCGGCATCGGTGCGCTGATCGCCGTCATCAACGTCGTGCTGATGACGGCGCTCGGTACGATCGCCGCGTTCCTGTACAACCTGTCGGCCAACATCCTCGGTGGCCTTGAGGTCACGCTCGCCGAGGACTGATCCCCGACGCTGCGGCGGAACCGCGATTTGAGCCGGTGCGGCCGGTCGCGGTAACGTTGCGCCTCGGTGTACCGCACACGCGGGCCTATAGCTCAGACGGTTAGAGCGCTGCCCTGATAAGGCAGAGGTCACTGGTTCAAGTCCAGTTAGGCCCACCAGATCTCCCAGAGATCATCGCACCAGCCTCCATGGTCTCCGACCAGGGCACCGGCGTGGCCCGAAGCGTCGCAGGACGACCCAGCGCGCTGCGCCCGGGACGGACTCCTGCTGGCGGAATGTTCCTACAGCCACAGCCCGGCCAGCCAGCCGGTGGCGATCGCGGTGACCAGCAGGGTGCCGATGACAAGGGCGACAATGCGCCACCGGGCGATGATGAGCATGCCGCTGACGGCGCCGACGCTCGTGCCGGCACCGGTGATGAGGAAGGCGATCGCAGCTCCCGGACTCATCCCGCCCTGCAGCAGGCTGGCAACCAGCGGCAGCGACGCGTCGGTGTTGAGGTAGATGGGGATCCCGAGGATGGCGGCCAGCGGAACCGACCAGATCGGGTTGCCCGAGCCGAGCCAGTCGGTGATCAGGCCGGTGGGGAGGATGCGGACCACCAGGTAGCCAAGGCTGGCGAAGGCCAGGAAGTAGAACGCCAGCCTGCGAAAGTTCGTGACCAGGGCATCGCCGAACAGACGCAGCCGGGTGGGCACGATGACGCCGACCGCGGGCTTGTCGATGACGGTGAGCAACCGGGTCCCGTGAGCCGTCGCCGTGCTGAGCGGGACCGCTGTCTCGTCGCCGGTCACTGATGGAACCTCGACGGGCGACGCAACGGGCGCGCTGGCCATGCGCGACTGCCCGGTGAGGAGACCTCGAGCCTCGAGCCACCAGGCAGCAGCGCCGCCGAGCAGCCCGACGGCGGCGGCGGCCAGGAAGAAGGTGCCTGCGAACGCGGGCCCGAAGAGTCCGACCGAGAGCACGTACTCCTCAGGGCTGGCCAACGGGGAGGAGGCAATGAACGCCACGATGGGCGCCCACGGCACCGAG
The DNA here is from genome assembly GCA_023437345.1 of Actinomycetes bacterium. Classification (GTDB taxonomy): domain Bacteria; phylum Actinomycetota; class Actinomycetes; order Propionibacteriales; family Propionibacteriaceae; genus Propionicimonas. Next base: position 4,615 of record JAEZGC010000141.1, on the reverse strand, counting down.
GAGGACATGGCGCCCAGGACGATGGCGGTGGTGCCGCAGGAGCAGAACGGGGTCAGCGCACCGAGCGCGACGGCTCCGAGGATCGCGACCCAGGTGCGGCGGCGCAGCCAGGAGGCGAGCCGGTCCTGGTTGATGTAGACCTGCACGACGGAGGCAACGAGGACGCTGGCTACGAGGTAGGGCCAGTTGTGGACCAGCGTGGTCCAGACGTCGTTGGCGACGGTCTCGAGAAGGCTGGCGAGGCGTCCGGTCACGATGGTCTCCGGTTTCATAGACAGACATCGATTGATTGATGGCAGTCGATATGATAGACATCGTTCTATGAGTACGCAAGAGGTGTCACGCCGGCTCAGTCTGGTGGGCGAGCTGTGCTGCTCGCCGCTGCTGCAGGCACCGCTCGGATCGGTTGATGCTGACGCTTTGGCGACCGCCTTGAAGGTGCTGGCTGATCCGGCGCGGCTGCGGCTACTGAGTCTGATCCGGGCGGCGCAGGGAAGCCGGGCCACCACCGGGGCGCTCGCCGAGCAGGTAGGGCTGACCCAGCCAACCGTGACCCATCACCTGGGCGCACTGTTCGAGGCGGGGTTCGTGGAGCGGGAGCGCGAGGGCCGCCAGACCTGGTACTGGGTGAACGGCGACGCCCTTCACGCGATCCAGCAACTCCTCGAACCGGCACCCGCCGGGCGGTAGCCGACGGTCCGGACGAGGGAGTCAGTGCGGCGACGACCGACGGGGTTGTGAATCAGCGAGCCTGCGGCCGTCGACGCAGGGCCTGCGTCAACGGGCGATGAGCAAGTCCTTGACCTGACGTGCCGTGGGGACCCGTCCTGACAGAAGGACCTGCTCGTCGACTACCAGGCCGGGGGTGCGCATGATCCCGTACCCGGCGATGTCGGCGTAGTCGGTGACCTTCTCGATCGTCGCCTCCATCCCGAGTTCGGCCACAGCCTGTCGGGTGGCCTTCTCCAGGTTGACGCAGTTGGCGCAGCCGGGGCCGAGGATCTTGATGGTTGTCATTGGATTGCCTTTCGTCACGCGCTGGTCATCAGGCGTAGATGAGGTTGAACAAGTAGCCGACCACCACGATTGCGGCGGCCACGGAACCGAAGAACAGAGCAAGCAGGCGCGGCTTCAGCACGCGCCGCAGCATGATCGCTTCGGGGACTGACAGCGCGATCGCGCTCATCATCAGCGCCATCACGGTCCCCAGCGGCAGGCCCTTGCTCCACAACGCTTCACCGATGGGGACCACGCCGCCGCCGTTGACGTAGAGCGGTAGCCCGACCAGGACGGCCACCGGGACAGCCAGCGGATTGTCAGCACCCGCGTAGCTGGCGAAGAAATCGGTGGGGACCCAGCCGTGGATCGCAGCACCGATGGCGACACCGACCACCACCCACTTCCAGACCTTGGTGAAGATCTCCTTCGTCTCGGCCATGGCCGCGTCCACTCGTTCCTGCAGGCTCGGAGCATGACCGTTGGCCCGGAGGGCTGTGATCCGGGTCCTGAAGACCTCCGGCTCCACCCACTTGTCCAGCTCGAACCTGCTGAAGATGAAGCCGATCCCCATTGCGATCAGCGAGCCGGCAACGACGTAGGCGATCGCCACGCCCCAACCGAACTGGGCGCCGATCAGGATGGCGGCTACCTCGCTGACCAGGGGGGAGGCGATCAGGAAGGTGAGCGTGATCGCCAGGGGAATGCCGGCCGCCACGAAGCCCATGAACAGCGGGATGGACGAGCAACTGCAGAACGGTGTGACGACTCCGAGCACCACGGCCAGGGCGAGCCCCACGAACAGACCCTTCCCGTTCAGGAAGTCGCGGGCCCGATCGAGATCGAAGCTGGCGCGCAGCATTCCGATCGCGAACATCAGCCCGGTCAGCAGCAGGATCTTGACGGTGTCGTAGCTGAAGAAGTGCAGCACGGACGGCCAGCCCGAGGTGATGTCCAAGCTGAGCAGATCGCGGTAGAGCCACGTCCACGCCACCTCGTTGAGCGCGTATGCGAGCGTCCACGCGGCGGCGGCGAGCAGTAGCCAGCGGCCCGTCGTCCGGGGGCGGACGTCGTGACCGGTTGTGCTCATCGGACGACCGCCAGGGGCCGCTTGGGAAGCGTGGCCCCGGGAAGTGCCTGCCGGAGCCGGTCAAGGGCGCCTGGCGTGAGCTCGTAGTCGATCCAGCGACCCCGCCTCGTGCCCTCGATCAGGCCCGCCTCGCGGAGCACCTTCAGGTGGTAGCTCAGCAGGTTCGCCGCGATCGGGACCTCCGCCTGGAGGTCGCACACGCACGCCTTGCTGCCGGCCAGCCGCTCCATCAACTGCAGCCTGATCGGGTCGGCGATGGCCGACAGCAGATCGGCCGCATTAGCCAACTGTTCAACCGATCTTGATTCAAGCACGATTGAATCTTCCACCCGCGCCGGGCGGGTGTCAATTCCCCGATCCCTGCAGTGTGACGTCGCTGGTCCATGTCGCAACCTGTGCAGCCACTCAACGGGCGACGAGAGTGCGGTTACAGGGTCCGACCTTCAGGGCGGACCGGCGCGAGGGCGACGAAAGTGCGGTTCTCAGCCCGGCCCGGGTGCCCATAACCACACTCTGGTCGCCGTAGCCGGCAGGCGTGCCTCGCGACGGTCCGCAGAACCGCACTCTCATCGCCCGAAGGCCGGCGCGGCCCGCCGGTGCGGCAGAGACGGCCGCGTCAGGACCCCTGATCCAGCGGTTCAAGGCTGACCTGGTAGGTGGGCGGCGGCTCCACGTGCCCGGTGTGGCAGGTCAGCCGGACCGCCTCGCTGGCCGACACCCGCACCACGGCGTCCACCTCCCGGCCGCGCACCGCCAGCCGGAGCCGTGACCCGTGCCGCTCACGCACCCTTACGTCGCCGAAGCCGAACGCGCCGAACCGGACCCGTGCCTCGTGCACCGCTGCCTGCACGACCCACGGTTGGCTGGAGCGTCCCCGATGGTGGACGGGGTCGAGGCGTCCGGCCAGGTACTGCTCCACCACCGCCGGTGCGTCCTCGGCGTTCAGCCCGCCGAAGTAGTCGCCTCGCGGCAGTGCGACAAGGTTGCCGGCGAAGCGGTCGCCGCCCACGTGGGACGCCTCCCACACCAGGCCGGGCCAGTCCCGGGCGAGCGCCGCGGCCACCGGACGGCCCCGCTCGGCGCAGCAGGGGTCGTGCCGGCCGTGCGTGCAGACCAGCAGCACCGGCTCGTGATGCGACTCCAGCCCGACCCCGTCAGGACTGCGGATCCCCGACAGGTCGAGCTCGGCCACCGCGTCGAGATCCGGGAGCCGGACGGTCTGCAACCACCCGTACCGGGTGTTCGCGACGAAGACCTGCGGCGGCCCCGGCACGGCGCGGCCGGGCCGGCGGATCAGCAGCGTCCGGACCCCCAACCGCTGCTTCCAGTCGCGAAGCGCTTCCCGCGCGGCGTGCGGTAGCCGACGGCTGTGCAGGATCGCCGGACCCCACGGCCCGGGCTCCTCCACCAGCAGGAAGGGCTCGACAGTCGAGGCCGTCGCACGCAGCGGCTCCGCCCTCGCCCGGCTCGCGGTGGAGCAGCGCTCGGTCACCGCACTACTTCCAGCAACCCTTCGCGCACCAGTCGACGGCACAGCACGAGCGCGCCGGCCCGGTCGATCCCGGGCAGGTCGACCGGCTGCAGGCGGTCGGCTTCGATGACGAAGCTGACGGCGGTGTGAGCGGCGGCCGGCAGGGTCAGCCGGCGGTCGCCCAGCAGCAGCTCCAGCGACCCGTTCTGCTGTCGAAGCCGGCACTGGCTGCCCGGCCGCCGGCGCAGCGCGGTGTCGTCGGCGAGGTCGCGGACGTCGAGCAGGTCGCGCAGCGCGCCGGCGAGCACTGGCTGGCGCCCGGTGCGGAAGCCGGCCTCCAGCCGGTCTACCTCGGCGCGGGCGTCCAACCCCGACAGCGTCGCCGCGAGAGCGCCGAGCCGCTCTGCCAGCGCCGCCGCCAGACCGTCCGGGTCGGCGTACACCCCGGCCGGCAGCCGGTCCTTTCCGGCCGCGTCGGAGTCGATGGCGCGGGTCACGACGTCCTTGAGGACTTCACCCCACGCCACCTGGTTGATGCCGACCGTGACGTGCAGCGAGGCGGCACCCTCCCCGGTTCGCGCCATGTGCGGGGTGCCGGTGGGCAGGTACATCGAGGTGCCCGGCTTCATCAGGACCTGGTGGGCGCCGTCGTCGTCGTGGACCTCCCACTGCTTGGGGCCGTAGGTCTGGAAGGTGAAGACGTCGTGGCTGTCGGAGTGCAGCGCGAAGCCCTGCGAGCCGGGCGGGGTGAGGTAGGCGTTCGCCTGGCAGGGGTGGCCGAGCTGCTGCTCGAGGCCGCGAACGAGCTGGCGCAGCGGCTCCCAGTAGCGCTGCAGGCCCTGGAAGACGATTGTGGCGCCCCCATCGAACAGCGCGAGTGCCTTGCGGGCGTCGACCAGGCCGGTCATCGGCTGACCGGCGATGGTTGCCTGGCGGGTGTAGCGGGACGGGTCCACCACCGCGCCGTCCTTGGCCAGCCGCACCTGCGGGGTGCGCAGCGCGGTGGTGGTGACCAGGTGGTCGGCGTGGTCGATCCCGAACAACCCGGCCAGGTCACC
>JAEZGC010000133.1 GCA_023437345.1 Actinomycetes bacterium | reverse complement strand
CCTCGCCCCGGCGCAGCGCGTGGGTCGAGCCCGCGCCGTCCAGCGTCAGGCTGCCCTCGACGACCATCAGGATGCGGGCGGACCCGTCGCCCGGCAGCGCGACAGGTTCGGTGGCGCCCGGCAGGCGCCAGACGTCGAACTCGGGGCAGGCGACGGCGTACCGCTCGACGCCGCGCCGCTCCTTGAGGGGCTGGAGGACCTCGGGAGCGCGCGGCTCGAAGTCGACGACGGCGACCAGTTCGCGCACGTCGATGTGCTTGGGGGTCAGCCCGCCGCGGATCACGTTGTCGGAGTTGGCCATCACCTCGATGCCGGTGCCGCGCAGGTGGGCGTGCATGTGGCCGGCCGGGACGTACATGGCTTCGCCGGGGTGCAGGATCACCCGATTCATCAGCAGTGCGGCCAGGATGCCCCGGTCTCCTGGAAATACCGCGTCGAGTTCGACAGCGGTCCGGGCGAAGTCGCCGACCGGGCCGGGCTCACCGGAATGCCGCATCGCTGCGGCGCTGATCACGTCCACGATCCGGGCGCGCTCGCCCTCGAGGCTGAGGACCTCGAGGAAGACCTGGGCCAGCGCAGCCGCCCCCTTGCGCTCGGTGAGGGGGGTGATCAGCGACCCGAGTTCGGAGGCGACGCCGAGGGCGGACAGCAGGGCCGCGGTCTCGACCGGATCCCGGAACCCGCTCAGCGTCTCGAACAGGTCGAGGGCGATCAGGATCTCGGGCTTGGGCCACGGGTCGGAGTACACCCGCTCGAAGGCGTCCAGCGGGATCCCCGCCTCGTTCTCCCTGGCGTAGCCCTCCGCCGCCTGCTCGCGCGAGGGGTGGGCCTGGATCGACAGCGCGTGGCGGGCCGAGAGCACCTTCATCAGGAACGGCAGCTCGCCGCCGAACGCCTCCCGGACGCGGTCTCCGAGGATCGCGGGGTTCTGCGAGACGAGCTTGTCGAGAGTGGTGCCGTCGATCCGGGCCGGACCCTGCCGGTGGGTCCCGAGCCAGTACTCGGCGACCGGGGTGCCGTCCGGTTCGCGTCCCAGCAGGTTCGCGATGGCGTCGGTGGTACCCCAGGCGTACGGCTGGACGGTGCCCTCCAGGAGATGCATGGAGCTCCCTTTCCCTGGCTGTCGTCGTCGGCGGTGGCGACTCCCTCTGGAGTCCTTCCCACCTTAGTGGGTGTGCCGCGGCAGTCGGCCCGGCGGGGGTGCACCGCCTCGGACCGGGGAATGACATGGCTGTGATTTGCGCCTAGCATGGAGGCATGTCGGATCCCGCCGCCGCCGTCCGCCCCGCCGGACTCACCGAGTCGCAGGCCGCCCTGCTCGACTTCGAGAAGCACTGGTGGTCGCTGCCCGGCTCGAAGGAGGCCGAGATCCGGGAGCGCTTCGCGATCTCGACCACCCGTTACTACCAGATGCTCAATGCACTGATCGACACCGAGGCCGCGCTGGCCCACGACCCCCTGCTGGTGAAGCGGCTGCGTCGGCTGCGGTCGGCTCGCCAGCGGGAGCGGACGGCCCGCCGGCTCGGCGTCCAGATCAAGGTGTAGGCGGGGTCTTCCCGCCGGTGAGCCGGCGCCACCCGGCCCAGGTCGCCGGACGCTCCACGTAGCCGCCGCGCGCCAGCCCTGCCTGTCGCTCGAAGACGTTGCGCGACGCCCAGTCGCCGGTCCGCAGCCACGACCAGCAGCAGCACAGCAGGTACGCCGGCAGGTAGGGCAGCCCCAGCGCGTAGCAGTACTGCCAGGCGTGGACGTCCTCGTGGTCGAAGGTGCCCGGGTGCCATTCCTCAAGGGCCGCCATGGTGTGCCTGGTGGTGACCACGTTGCCGACTGTGAAGGCGCCGGCGTTCGGGAAGTCGAACCTGTAATGCTCGGCGAGGAGCAGTCCTCGCGGTCCCCGGCGCAGCTTCGCCCGGCCGGTCAGCGCCACCAGCAGGCCGAACACTGTCGACAGGTTTAGCAGGTTCCAGCCGAACCTGAACCACTGCACTGCCGTGGGGTGCTGGTCAGGGGCGTCGGGTGGGGCCTGCGGCATGCTCCATTGTGCTTCGGTCGCCGTCCGGCTCACCAGCCTCCGCCGCCGCCACCGCCCATCCCGCCGCCGGAGGAGCCGCCGCCCGACGAACCGCCGCTCGATGAACTCGACCACGACGACCCGCCCGAGCCCCAGCCGCCGCCCCGGTCGTCGTCGTCGCGGGCAGCGCGCCGGGCGTCCCAGGCGCGCGCCAGCTCGTCGGTGCCGCTGGCGATCCAGCCCTCGCCCCAGCCCGGCCGGGAATCCCACCAGCTGGCCGTCGAGTCGTTGTGGCGGTCGTAGAACTGGTGGCCGCCGTCGCGGGACAGCGCGGCCACGGCCGCCACCGCGGCGGGCCCCGACGGTGCGGGGTCGGGCAGGGTGCGGTACAGCGACCCGAGCAGGTCGCGCCAGGTGTCCTCGACGCCGAAGATGATCGCGTAGGGCAGCAGCGGTTCGTAGAGCCTCACCAGGGCGCGGTCGGCGCCGGGGCCACCGACCCGCGGCGCGTCCACGGCGTTCTGCAGCCACCCGATCCGGTCAGCTTCGGCCAGCGTGACGAATCGCCGCAGCCCGGCCAGGTGCTCGCGCAGCTGCCGCCCGCGTCCCGTCAGCCCGCCGACCCGCGGGTAGTAGTGGACGGCAGCGACCAGCAGCAGCACCGCGGCCACCCCGCAGCCGAGGAATGGCCAGGCAAGCCCGGGGATACCGCGGGCCAGCTGGAACCAGCCCCACCCCAGCAGGGCGCACAGCCCGACCCCGAGCAGCACCCCCGGTGCGATGACCTCGGTGCGCAGGCCGTGCTCTGCCAGCAGCCGGCGGCGTTGCGCGGTGGCGGCGGTGACGTCGGTACGCCGGACGTCGTCGAGCGAGGTCGGGTCGCCGTCGCCGAACAACCGCTGGCAGACGCCGCGCAGGGTGCGGCCCTCGATCTGGTCGGTGTCCAGCAGCCTGACCTCGAGGTCGCTGCGCAATTGCCGCGCCCGCTGCCTTCCCAGGCTGCGCGGCTGGGCGGCGGTGGCCACCTGCTGCTGCGCGCTGCTGAGGCTGGCCCGCCCCTGCACCACGAGCTCGGCGAGCTGGGCGGCTGCGCCGGTCTCGGGCCGGCCGAGGAAGTCGGCGGCGACGATCGCGGGGACCTCTGGCGGCTCGAAGCGGACCGGCGCGTCGCCGGCGGCAGGGAGGTTGCGGCGCAGCGCACGCATCCCGAGCGCGAAGCCGAGCGCCAGCAGTGCCAGGACGGGCATCGCGACGATTCCTGCCCACCCGAAGCTGGCCGCCCGCGGGAGCGGGACGGCGCGGGCCACGGTCCCTGGCTCGAAGCCGATGGCGATGGTCATCGTCTCCCGGGGTCCCAGGCCCGCCGCCTCGGCGCGCACGAGCCCGTCGGAGCTGCTGATCGGGCAGCGCTGCGTCGAGCCTGCCGGGCCGCGGTAGCAGGCCTGCTGGTCCAGCAGCCGGCCGCTGAGTCGCGAGACGTCCACGGTGGCGGTGACCGAGCCGAACGGCTGCAGCCACCCGGTGCCGTTGATATCGAGGTAGATCTCCTGGTGGTCGCCGGCGTCCACCATGGCGTGCCCGATCGTGTAGCTGATGACATAGGTGACGGTGCCACTGACGTACCTGCGCGGATCCCCGATCCGCAGGATGACGTCCCCGTCGTCGCCGCTGCGCCGCTCGAAGCGGAGGTCGTTGCCGGATCCGTCGGTGACGGCGAAGTCGGCGAGCTGGATCCTGGTGTCGCCGTAGCGGGCGTCCAGCCGGCGTTCGATGCCGCGGTTGGTGCGCGGCCTCGGGAAGGTGGCCACGATCCGCTCGGTGACCCGCAGCTGCAGCCGGTCGCCGGCCGGGACCGCCTCGTAGTGGCCATCGAAGTGCTGGATCTGGAACTGGTTCACCGCGGCGGTGGCGCCCCAGCTGTGCCAGGCGTAGCCGGCCAGCATGGGGACGACCATGGCCGCCAACCATGCCAGCGGGTAGGCGATCCAGCGCCGGGTCTGACTGAGCACGCCCGCCAGCGTAGGCGGGCGAGGGCCGCAGACGTTTGCACTCGGCATGCCTGAGTGCTAAACATGTGTTAGCACTCTCAGGCCGAGAGTGCCACCGCCAGTTCGATGAGATCGTCATGATCGTCCGTCGCGGGCATCGACGCAAGGCGAAGTTGACCACCACGTGGGGCCTGGCCCCCGAGACGACGAAGGATTGCCGAAGAAACCATGGCAAAACTGATCGAATTCAACGTCGAGGCGCGTCGCGGTCTTGAGCGGGGCATGAACACCCTCGCCGATGCCGTCCGCGT
>JAEZGC010000071.1 GCA_023437345.1 Actinomycetes bacterium | reverse complement strand
TGGTGCGGTCGACGTTGGTGACGGCCTGGCGCTTGGCGACCTCGCCGACCAGGACCTCGCCGCCCTTGGCGAAGGCGACGACCGAGGGAGTCGTGCGGGCGCCCTCGGCGTTGGGGATGACAGTCGGCTCGCCGCCCTCGAGGACGGCGACGACGGAGTTGGTGGTGCCGAGGTCGATGCCGACAGCTCGTGCCATGGTTGTTACCTCCATAGGTCTGGGTTCCGCGGTTGAGCCTAGCACGCTCAATCACAGGGTTGAGTACACCAGACTCAACTATGGGTCAGTTCGGGGTATTCCCTGATCTCGCCGATCCCGTGGCAGCCGTCAGCGTGCCGACCAGGCCGGCAAGGGTCGGGAAGGAGTGCCACAACTGGTGGCCCAGGCCGGGCACCGTCACCGTCACCCCGGGGATGCCGCGGGCGTCCAGCCGGGCGTCCAGCCGCTCGAAGTCGCCCCGCCGGCACAGCGAACTGCGCTCCCCGCGCGCCAGCCCGCAGCGCGCCACGTCGGCACGTTCCAACTCCTCCAGCAGCCCCTCGCTGGCCAGCACGCGGGCTATCGCAACCAGGTCAGCCGCCGAGTAGTGCACGGGCGGTTCGCTCCACTGCCGCCGCCGGGTGTGGGTCACCCATTCGTGGTGGCGGTTGGTGGCGTGCACCAGCGGCAGCCGTCCCCAGTCGGCGAGGTTGTCGGCCTGCAGCGAGGTGAGCCCGCGCCGGCTGATCGCGACCGGCTCGACCAGGTGCAGGCCTTCGACGGGGCCCCACTGCGCCAGGACACCCAGCGCGGCCACCGCGAGCGAGCATCCGGTGGAGTAGCCCAGCACCTCCATCACCTCGGTGCCGGCCACCCCGCCGGCCCGGAAGGCCTCGGCAAGGTAGGCCAGGTTCAGCTCCGCCCAGGAGCCGGGCCGGCGCCGCAGCATGTCGCGCCGCACCGCGTCCGGGATCGGGTCACGGAACCGGCTCATCCCGGGGATCTCGGTCATCACCACGGTCAGCGAGGTCGCCTCGGCCAGGAACTGGCACTTGGCCAGCTCCCACTCCCCCAGCGGGGTGTTGAAACCGGGGAAGTACACCAGCACACCGCGGGAGGCGGCCGGCGTCCCGACCAGCGCCGCCAGCCGGGGCAGCCGGGGTTCTGGACGCAGCACCAGCCGCCGCACCGGGACCGCCGGACGGCGCAGCGGGGCGCTGCGGTCCAACCGAAGGGTCACTGCCTGGCGCACTAGTCCTCCTCGCCCGGAATCGTAGCCGGGGCATCCTCGTCCCGGTTCGTCGCGCCGGGACCGGACACGCAAGAATGGCTGCCATGACGCACGCTGTCGTTTTCGACATGGATGGCACCCTCACCGACACCGAGAAGATCTGGGACGAGGTCCGCCGGGGCCTGGCTTCGGACGAGGGACTGCCGTGGCCGGACGACGCCAGCACGCTGATGATGGGGATGTCGACCCAGCAGTGGTCGGCCTACCTCGTCGACGTCGTCGGCCTGGCCGGGACTGCCGAGCAGGTGGCCGGCCGGACGATCGCCGCGATGCAGGACCACTACCGCGCCGGCGTCACCCTGCTGCCCGGGGCGCCCGACGTCCTGCACCGGCTCGGCGCCCACTGGACGCTCGGCGTGGCCAGCTCGTCACCCCGGGTGCTGATCGACACCGCCATCGAGGTGCTGGGGGTGTCCGATCTCGTCGCCGCGTCGGTGTCGACCGAGGAGCTCGGCCACGGCAAGCCCGCCCCCGACGTCTACCTTGAGGCGTGCCGGCTGCTGGGCGTCGCCCCCGGCGATGCGGTGGCCGTGGAGGATTCCCCGAACGGGATCCGCTCCGCGGTCAGCGCCGGCCTGAAGGTGGTGGTGGTGCCACCCCGGTTCCACCCGCCGGGCCCGGCCGACCTGGCCCTGGCCGACGTCGTGCTCGACTCGCTCGACGACCTGACCGTCGACGTCGTGGCCGACCTGCTCGGGGAGCGTTGAGATGCTGCGTTCCCTGCTGCTGGGCGCTGCCCGCAACCAGCGCCTGCGCGCTGTCGCTACCGCGTTCCCGCCCACCCGGGCCGTGGTGAGCCGGTTCATCGCCGGCGAGCGGGTGGCCGACGGGCTGGTCGCCGCCCAGCGCCTGGCCGAAGACGGCAGGTACGCCACCATCGACGTGCTGGGTGAGGACACCACGGTGCCCGAGCAGGCCGAGGCGGCCACCCGGGCCTACCTCGACCTGCTGGCCGGCATCCCGGCCGCGGGTCTGGTCGGCTCCGTGGACGTGTCGCTGAAGCTCACCTCGCTGGGGGCTGCGCTGCCCGGCGGCGACGCGGTCGCCTACTCCAACGCCCGCCGCATCTGCGAGGCCGCCGCAACAGTCGGCGCGACAGTGACCGTGGACGCAGAGGACCACACCACCATCGACCGGATGCATGCGGTGGTCGAGCAACTGCAGGCCGACTTCCCCGGCGTCGGCCTCGTCCTGCAGGCGATGCTGCACCGGACCGCCGACGACGCGGCCAGGCTCGCCGCCGGCGGCGCCCGCGTCCGGCTGTGCAAGGGCGCCTACGACGAGCCGGCCAGCGTGGCGCTGCGCGACCGCGCCGAGGTCAGCGCCGCCTACGTCGCAGCCGCCCGGACGCTGTTCCGCGGCAAGGGGTACCCGATGATCGCCACCCACGACCCGGAGATGATCGCTGCCACCCTTGCGCTGGCCGAGGAGACCGGACGCCAGCCCGGCGACTACGAGTTCCAGATGCTGTACGGCATCCGCACCGACGAGCAGCGCAGGCTGGCCGCGGCCGGGCACCGGGTCCGCGTCTACGTGCCGTGCGGCACCGACTGGTGGGGCTACTTCGTCCGTCGGCTGGCCGAGCGTCCGGCGAACCTGTGGTTCTTCCTGAGGGCGCTGGTCGGGCGCTGATCAGGCCCGGGCTGCCCGCTCCAGCCCGGCGGCAAGGTCGGCGACCAGGTCGCCGGCGTCCTCCACCCCGACGCTGAGCCGCAGCAGGCCGTCGGTGATCCCGGCGGCCCGGCGGGCCTCGGCAGGCATCGCGGCATGCGTCATGGTCGCCGGATGGGAGACCAGCGACTCCACCCCGCCCAGTGACTCGGCGAGGCAGAAGTGCACCAGCCCTTCGACCATCGCCCGGACCTGGGCCGTGCCGGCCAGTTCGAAGCTCACCATGGCGCCGAACCCGTCCTGTTGCGCGGCCGCGAGGGCGTGGCCGGGGTGACCGGGCAGGCCCGGGTAGTGGACGGCCGCCACCTGCGGGTGCCCGGCAAGGAAGCCGGCCAACTCGGCGGCGTTGGCCTGCGCCCGCGCCATCCGCAGGTGGAGGGTGCGCAGCCCCCGCAGGGTCAGGTAGGAGTCGAAGGCGCCGCCGGTGAGCCCCAGGCAGTTCGCCCACCACAGCAGGTCGGCGTGGCGGGCGGGGTCGGCGGCGACCACAGCACCTCCGACGACGTCGCTGTGGCCGTTGATGTACTTGGTGGTCGAGTGCACCACCACGTCAGCCCCCTGCGCGAGCGGGCGCTGCACGACCGGGGAGCAGAACGTGTTGTCGGCGACCACCGCGGCGCCGGCCGCGTGCGCCAGGCCGGCGACCGCCGCCATGTCGGTGATCCGCAGCAAGGGGTTGGACGGTGTCTCGACCCACACCAGGTCGGCGGGCTCGGCCAGGGCTGCCGCCGCTGCAGCGGGATCGCTCAAGTCGACAAGGTCGAGCCGGAAGGTCTCCTTCTCGGCGAGCGCGACGAACAGCCGCCACGATCCGCCGTAGCAGTCCAGCGGGGCGACCACCCGTCCACCGGCGGGGACCAGCGCGACCACGGCGGCTGTCACCGCCGCCATGCCGGACGCGGTGACCACCGCATCGGCGCCGCCCTCCAGATCCGCCAACGCACGGGCCAGCACCGACCGTGTCGGGTTGGCCGACCTGCTGTAGTCGTAGGGTCCGGGCTGTTCCAGGCCGTCGAAGGCGTAGGTGGCCGACAGGTGGACCGGCGGTACCACGGCGCGGAACTGCCGGTCGCTGGCGAGTCCGGCCCGGACGGCGCGAGTCGCGGGAGTGGACTCGGTCATGGTTGGAGACCCTAACACCCGTGGGCAGGTCACTGGCGTGCCGCCCGCAGCCGCAGGTACGGTCACCCCATGAAGATCGAAGATGTGGTCCGCGCCAAGGGAACCGACGTCGTCACCATCGCGCCGTCGGCCAACGTCAGACAACTGGTCGACCTGCTCGCCGAGCACAACATCGGCGCCGTGGTCGTCAGTACTGACGGGCGCCACATCGACGGCATCGTCAGCGAGCGCGATGTGGTGCGCCGGCTCGCGTCTGCCGGTGGCCTTGTGCTGGAGGCGGCGGTCGCGGAGATCATGACCAGGACCGTGAAGACCTGCGCCCCGTCCGACTCCATCGAGGACGCGGCGCGCGAGATGACCTACTCGCGGATCCGGCACATGCCGGTGGTGGTCAACGATGAACTCCGGGCCCTCGTCTCGATCGGCGACGTGGTCAAGTACCGGATCGACCAGCTCACCGACGAGCGCAACCACCTGCTGGGCTACCTCCACAAGTGAGATGAGCCCCGAACCCAGGGCGGTCGCCGCGCTGCGTGCCCTCGGGATCGACCACCACGCCACCCGGCACCCGCCGGCCCGTTCGCTGGCCGAGGCTGCCGAGATGCGAGGGCTGACGCCGGCCGACATCGTCAAGACGATGGTGGTCCGCCGCGGCGAGGACGACTACCTCTTCGTGCTGGTCGGCGGTGACCGGGAGATCGCCTGGCCCAAGCTGCGCGCCCTGCTGGGGGTGAGCCGGCTGTCCCTGCCGGACGCCGGCACCGCGCTGGCCGCGACCGGCTACCCGCGGGGCGCGATCACGCCGTTCGGGGCGAACCGGGCCTGGCCCGTGGTGGCCGACGCCGACCTTGCCGGTCGCCGGATCTCGATGGGTGGCGGTGAGCACGGCCTCGCGATCGCGGTCCAGGCCGACGACGTGATAGCGGCGCTCGGGGCGACGGTGGCCGATGTGTCGCAGCAGGTCGGGCCCTGACGCTCAGCCGAACCTGCCCTGGGGCTCCTCAAGGGGTTCGTCACGGATCCCGGACTCCCCGGCGCCCGCGCTGTCGGGCGGGGCGGCGGCAGCGTAGGCGTCCGACAGCTGACGGTAGGGCGGGGTGATCAGGGCGACGATGGTGATGAGCAGCCCCGCCACCCCGGACAGGATGAACACCAGAGCGATCCCGCGCGCCTGACCCTCGCCGAGCAACCAGCCGAGGGCGCCGCGTCCGGCGTCGGAGTTCATGTAGGGGATCAGCAGGTACTCGGCCAGCGGCCCGACGAGGAAGGCGGTGACCGGCGCCGCGGCGATCTCGATGCTGGTCGCCAGCCCGAACACCCGGCCCTGCCTGTCGAAGGGCACCACCCGCTGGAGCACGGTCTGCTCGGCCGCCTCAGCGATCGGGATGATCGCCATGTAGAGCAGGACGCCGACCGCAAGCAGCCAGATCGACTCCCGCAGGGTGAAGCCGATACAGATCACCCACATCGCGAGGTTGGCCACCAGGAGCGACCGCAGGGGGCGCGACCCCAGGCCCTTGCGGGACACCCACGCCCCGCCGACCAGGAAGCCGAAGCTGAGCACCCCCCACATCACGCCCCAGAACTCCACCGACACCAGCGACAGCCCGTACGGGTCCATCAGGGCGAGGAAGACGCCGCCCAGCAGGTTGTTGAAGGTGGTGAAGGCGACCAGCCAGACCAGGCCCGGCACCGCCCGGATGGCCCCCCACGCCCCGGCGAAGTCGACCGGCTTGGGGGCGCCGTCGGCGTGGACGATCTCGGGCTCGGGGATGCTCACCGTCGCCAGGTGCAGCAGCGACAGCACGGTCAGCACCACCGCGATCACCAGCGACCAGGTGATGCCCAGTTGGCCCACCGCAAGGCCGGCGAACACCGACGTGACCGCGAACGTGAGTCCGTTCACGATCCCGACCAGGCCATTGGCCTGCGCACGCTCGGCGTCGGGCACCAGCAGCGTCACTATCGTGCCCAGCGCGATCCCCCTGGCCGACTCCATCACCGCGCCCGCCAGCAGCGGCAACAGGAAGGCGAAGAACAGCGGCGAGCCGATGGTGAGCAGCTCGCCGCGCGGCGCGACCAGGAAGACGGCCAGGCCGACGGCGAACAGCACGGCGGTGGCGGACTGCGCGCGCACCATCACCCGCTTCTTGCGGGTCCTGTCGATCCACGACCCGAACGGCACGCCCATCACCGCCAGCAGCAGCATGTAGCCGCCGCCGAAGATCGAGGTCACCAGAACCGACCGGGTCTCCAGATAGAGCCAGAAGGTGACGGCCAGCCAGACGAAGGAGGTCGTCAGGTTGGCGATGAAGGTATTCACCAGCACGGCGTTGAAGTGCCGCCTGTGCTCCACAGCTGTCGCCGAGGACATCATCCCCCTCCCGCCGTGGCCGACCGACTGTCCGACGATAGACGAGGCGTCCGACAATTCCCCGACGTCCCGGTCGTGCCCTGCCGGCCGGCGACCCAGGCCGGCCACCAGGGCGCGGCTCGGTACGCTGTGCTGATGCACCGCGCGATCATCACCGTCGACGGGCGGGTGCAGGGCGTCGGCTTCCGCTGGTGGGCCGCCGACCAGGCCCGGATGCTCGGCCTGGTCGGGCACGCGGCGAACCGTGAGGACGGGACCGTCCGGGTCGACGTGCAGGGCGACCTGGAGAAGGTCGCCACCATGATCAGCCGGCTGATCGAGTACCCGACCACCACCGCCCGCCCCGGGATGGTGACCGGCCACACCGTGGGCTGGGCCGATCCGGTCCCCGGCGCTACCGGCTTCCGGGCGTACTAGGTGGGACCCGACGCAGCGCGTGCCGCCCGGCGCGGTGCGCTGGCCGTGGTGGCTGCCGCCGTCCTGTACGGCACGACCGGCACCGCCCAGGCGTTCGCCCCCGAGGGCGCCTCGCCGCTGTCGGTCGGTGCGGCCAGGCTCCTGGTCGGCGGCGCCCTGCTCGGCCTGATCGGACTGGTACGCAGGCTCCGCCGGACCGGCCTGCGGCTGCCGGGCTGGTCCACGACCACCTGGTGGGTGCTGCTGGGCGCCGGCTGCGTAATGGCCTACCAGGCGACGTTCTTCGCCGGCACCCGGGCCAACGGGGTGGCGGTGGCCACCGTCGCAGCGCTGGGCACCAGCCCGCTGTTCGCCGGCCTGTTCGAGTGGCTCGTGTTCCGGCGACCCCCCGGTCCGCGGTGGGCCCTGGCGACCGGGGCGGCGCTGGTCGGCCTCGTCCTGCTCGCCGGGGTGTCGCCGTCAACCCCGCTCGACCCGCTCGGCCTGGCCGCCTCGCTCGCCGCGGGGGCGAGCTACGCCGGGTACACCATCGCCACCAAGGCCGTGCTGGCCCGGGGCTGGGACGCCACCGCCGCGGTCTGCGCGATGCTCGGCACCGGAGCGGTACTCGCCGCCGCCGTGCTGCCGCTCACCGCCACCGACTGGCTCGCCCGGCCGGGCGGGATCGCAGTGGTGCTGTGGCTCGGGGTGGCCACCGTCGTGGTGACCTACCTGCTGCTCGGCCAGGGGCTGCGGCACCTGTCGGCAGCCACCGCGACCACGCTCACCCTCGCCGAGCCGGCCACCGCCGCGCTGCTGGGGGTCATCGTGCTGACCGAGCCGCTGTCGGGGTGGCAGGTCGCCGGCATCCTCGCCATCGGCGGTGCGGTAGCGCTCACCGGGACAACCACGCCCCGCCGCTGAGGCCGGCGCGGGCTACGCGGCGCACCAGGTCTGCGGGCGGCGCAACTCGTCCGGATCCACAGGAACCTCACAGCAATTGCCTAGCGATCCGACGGGGCCGGCTGGGAGAGTAGCGGTATGCCGATCCGGACCCGCAGCGGACAGGAGCCGCTCACCCGTCCCGACGGCACCCCGATCCGGGTGCTCACCGTGGACGACGAGCCCAGCCTCACCGAGCTGCTCAGCATGGCGCTGCGCTACGAAGGCTGGGAGGTGTCCACAGCCGCGTCCGGGCTGCAGGCAGTGAAGGTGGCGCGCAAGACCCGGCCGGACGCGATAG